>NZ_JAKMQA010000006.1:0-125587 GCF_025771295.1 Campylobacter sp. RKI_CA19_01121 | reverse complement strand
AGGGGTGTATTTTTGAAAAAATAAAAACTTTAAAATATAAACTATAACTTTGCTATAATTATATTTTATATTTTAGAGGTGTAAATGAATAAAATTTTATTACTAGCTGATGGGATTTTTGCTAAAGATTTTTTAAGGAAAATTCATAGCAATAAAACTTTTAAAGAATCTTTGAGTGTTGTTTATTATAATGATGAAAGTGTGGATTTGGATTTAGAAAATGAACAAATATCTTTTTATAAATTTGATCCTACAAGTTTGGTTAAACTAGAAAATTTATTAAAGGAAGAATTCCATCAAGCTATCATCTATATGCAAGAAGAAGCAGATATGTTAGCTTGCTATAAAAATTTAAGAAAATTACACCCAAGATTAAACATAGTTATCATGGATTTGTGGAATAGTCAAATTGATGATAATTTTTGCGAAGTGATTAATATTTATGATACTTTAAGCACGAGATTAACAGGTTGTTTAGATAACATGCCTTCTATGGCGCAATTTATAGGGCTTGGACAAGGTGAGATAATGGAGGTAAAAATTCCTGCAGGATCAAGCTTTGCTTATAGACATATAAGCTCTATTAGCCAAAAACGCTTTAAAATTGTAATGGTTTATAGAAATAATGAATTTATCCTAGCAAGACCTGGACTTATTTTAATGCCAAATGATAGTATTTTAATTGTAGGCGATCCTAAAGTTTTACAAAGTGTTTTTACTAATGTTAAAACAAGCTTAGGACGCTTTCCATCGCCTTTTGGAGATAATATACTTTGTATTATAGATATGAAAAAAATGAGTGAGTTTGCTATAGAAAAGCTTATTTTTGCAAGTTTACTTTTGCATGTAAGGATTAATAGTAAAAAGCTTTATTTTAAAGTGATTAATCCTACTTTAACTCCTATGTATTATAAACTTAAAGCCTTGCATAAAAATAGCACTGAGGTGATATTTGACTTTGAAAGTACAAATGTAAAAAATATTAAGCCTTTTGTGGAAAATACTAGCATAGGTTTACTTGTAGTGGAAGATTATCTTTTTGAAAAAGAAAAAAGTTTTCTTTTTACTTTAAAAATTCCTGTTTTAAAAGCAGGTAAAGGGGATTTTGCTGACTTAAAATCATCAGTGGTTTTAAGCTCAAACTTTGAAGATGTGGAAGGTATTGCTTCTATTATGCTTGATTTAAATAAGCAAATCCAACTAGGGCTTGCTTTGTATTATTATGATTTAAAACTAAATAAAGCTGAAATTTTTGAATACCATCAATATTTTGAAAGCCTTTCAAAACTCCATGATGAAAAATTACTTTTAATAGAGGAAAAAGAACATAACCCTATCAATAAATTTTCTTATAAACAAAATGTATTGCATTTTGTGCCATTTAATGAAAAAATTTTAGGAAGTAATTTCAATAAAATTTTAAAAACAGATTTAAATACGATATATTATAAGATGAGTAAAAATTATCAATTATTTATACCATCGCTGTGAGAAAACAATGCAAGTTAAGGTAAATTTAGAAAATAATACAAGTTATAATGTCTATATAAATGAACTAGAAAAGTTAAATTTTGATACTAAAGTAGTGATTTTAACTAATGAATTAGTAGCAAAGCTGCATTTAGATACGCTTTTGGAAAAAATTCAAGCTAAAGAGCTTTTTATCATAAAAATTAAAGATGGTGAAGAGTATAAAAATTTACAAACTATAGAATATATCTTAGATCAAATGTGTGCTTATAAGCTAGATAGAAAAAGCTTGCTTATAAGTTTTGGTGGTGGGGTTATCTCTGATATGGGTGGTTTTGTAGCAAGTATATATCAAAGAGGGATAGAATTTATTAATATTCCCACAACCTTACTAGCTTGTGTGGATGCAAGTGTGGGTGGTAAAACTGGAGTGAATAATAAATTTGGCAAAAACTTAATAGGCGCTTTTTATCAGCCAAAAGCGGTGTATTGTGAGAGTGAGTTTTTAAAAACCTTACCTTCAAGAGAACTAGCTGCGGGTATGGCTGAATTTATCAAAATGGCCGTGGTTTTTGATAAGGAAATTTTATCTTTTTTAGAAAATTTGAACGAGGATAAATTTTTAAATGCTAAACTTGATGATATTACCTTGGCTCAAATCATCCAAAAAAGCATAGAGCTTAAAGCTAGTGTGGTTTCGCAAGATGAAAAAGAAAGTGGTTTAAGAATGCTTTTAAACTATGGACACACTTTTGCTCATGTTATAGAAAATCAAACAGGATATAAAAAATACTTACATGGTGAAGCTGTGTCTATAGGTATGAATATGGCAAATATTTTAGCATTAAATTTAGGATTATTAAATGAACAAGAATGCCAAAGAGTACAAAATTTACTTGTGAAATTTAAATTACCTATATCTTATAAAATTTCAAATACACAAGAGTTTTATAATGCCTTTTTCTTAGATAAAAAGACACATTTCCAAAAGATTAGTTTTATTTTAGCTTGTGGTTTGGGAAAAGCTTGCATAAAAAATGATATATCTAAAGAAGATATTTTACGCACTTTAGAGGTGTTTGCATGAAAAAGATTTTTTTACTTTTATTTTTACCTTTTTTGATGCTTTTAGCACAAGATGATATAGAGCATTTAGAGCAAAAACTCAATGAATTGCATAATAATTTAACATATAATACTTGGGTGATTAAATATAATAATTTTAATATTTACAGAAAAACTCAAAATGAAATTTTAGCTTTAGAAAAAGAAAGCTTAAAGGCTAATGAGCGCAATAAAAGCATTATAGAAAGGCAAATTTTAATCTTAAAAGAAAGATTAGAGCTTTTAAGTGAGTATAAAAGTGCAAATTTTTCCAAGATGGTTTTAGCTCCTGAAGAAGTTGATAAAATAGATAAACTAACTAATCCTTTAGCCATCATTTCAGCATACTCACACATAAAAAAACTAAGACGTGATAAGGAAGAGTATATTAATCTTTTAAATAGTTTTAAGCAAACCTTGGATGAGCTTATAAAAGAAAATGTTTTAGTGGCTGAGATAGCTAAATTAGCCCCTAGTAAAGAACATGATGAGTATTTAAAAATATCTAATCAAATGGTAAGAGATTTTTCGCAAACCTTGCGTTTTGGAGAAATTTCTTATTCTGTTTATGAGAAAAAAATACAAGAAGAAATTGAAAAAACAACAGCTTCTATTAAAATTCAAGGTGTAAGAGCTTTTAATATAGTTTTGGCTATTATTATCGTTATAGCCATAGCATTTTTACTCAAATTTATAGCTAGAAAATACATAGGCGATAATGATCGCTTTTATACAGCAAATAAAATCATTAATTTTATTAATATCAATGTGATTATTTTGATTTTGCTTTTTGGATATATTGAAAATATTAGTTACTTAGTGACTGTGCTTGGTTTTGCTTCTGCTGGTTTAGCTATTGCTATGAAAGATATGTTTATGTCTATGCTTGGTTGGTGTGTGATAGTTTTTGGTGGAAGTTTTAGAGTGGGCGATAGGGTTAGAGTTTTTCAAAACAATACGCATTATATTGGTGATATAATTGATATTTCGTTTTTAAGAATAACCTTATATGAAGATATTTCTTTGCTAACTTATACAGATAATCGAAGAAGTGGTAGGATAATTTTTATACCAAATAATTTTATATTTACTAATCTCATATCAAATTATACCCATCATGGTATGAAGACAGTTTGGGATGGACTTGATATTACTTTGACTTTTGATTCAAATCATCAAAAGGCCTTAGAAATAGTGGAAGAAATCGTTATAAAAGCTTCTAAAGGTTATACAAAAATTGCAAAAGAATCTATGAGTAAATTAAGAAATGAATACAGCATTAGAAATCCTAAAGTAGAGCCTAGGTTTTTTACATTTTTAGAAGGTTATGGTATGAGAATTTCTGCTTGGTATATGACAAATTCTTATGCGGCTTTGATTTTAAGAAGTAATATAAGCAAAGAAATCATTAATGAATTTAATAAGCATGATGATATAAAAATAGCTTATCCATCGCAAAATTTATATATAGCAAAACATGAATTTGTAGAAAATAAGGAAGATATTTGAAAAAAAAGGTATATTTTAAAACTTTTGGTTGCAGAACTAATATTTATGATACGCAATTATTAAAAACTTATATTAAAGATCATATTGTTGTACAAAATGAGCAAGAAGCTGATGTGATAGTGATAAATTCTTGCACGGTTACAAATGGTGCTGATAGCGGACTTAGAAGCTATATTAATGGTGTAAAGAAAAATGGAGTTAAGGTTATACTTACAGGCTGTGGCGCTGTAAGCAAGGGAAAGGATTTTTTTGATAAAAAAGAAATTTTTGGAGTTTTAGGGGCTTCTAATAAAGATAAAATTAACGAGTTAATCTCGCAAGATAAAGCCTTTTATGAGCTTGGAAATTTACGCTTTATTGATACAAAAATTGTAAGTAATTATGAAAACCACACTAAAGCTTTTGTAAAAATTCAAGAAGGATGTGACTTTGCTTGTAGTTATTGCATAATCCCAAGTGTTAGGGGTAAATCAAGAAGTATGCCGAGTGAGGAAATAATAAAGCAAATCAAACTTCTTGCACAAAATGGTTATAGTGAAGTGGTTTTAACGGGTACTAATATAGGAAGTTATGGTTTAAAAGATAAAACTACACTTGGAAAATTATTACAAGAAATAGGTAAGGTTAATGGTATAAAAAGAGTAAGACTTGGGAGTTTGGAGCCTGCTCAAATTGATGAGAGTTTTAAAGAAATTTTAGATGAGTCTTGGCTTGAAAAGCATTTACATATTGCCCTGCAACACACTCATGAGAAAATGCTACGCATAATGCGTAGAAGATCGCATACGCAAAATGATTTAGCACTGTTTAATGAGTTAAGTCAAAAAGGTTTTGCTTTAGGAACAGACTTTATTGTAGCACACCCTGGAGAAAGTGAATTAATATGGCAAGAAGCTTTAGAAAATTTCAAGCAATTTAAACTTACACATATTCATGCTTTTATTTTCTCACCGCGTGATGGAACACATTCTGCTTCTATGAGTGAACGAATTAATGGTGAAATAGCCAAAGAAAGATTAAATATTTTAAAAGATATAGTCGCGCAAAATAATTATGAGTTTAGAAAAAATCAAAAAGATACTTTAGAAATTTTAGTTGAGAGTAAAAAAGATGGTTTTTATGAAGGCTATGATCAATTTTTTAATAAAATCAAAATTACAAGCAAAGAAGATATTGCTAAACAATGGATAAATATTGAAAAATATGAATGCAAAGAAGATTGTAACTATGTAAGGTTAGGGGATGAAAAATAAAAAGATTATCTTAGCTTCATTTTTATTGCTTTGTGTTTTTGTAATAGTTGCGTTTATAAAAAATCAACCTGATTATATTAGTAAGGCTGCTTATGAAGAGCTTTTAGAGCAAAATTTAATCCAAAAAGCCATAGTAGAAAATAATGAAATATTATTAAAAAGCAAAGAAGGAAATTTTTTAATTGCTAAAGATGTGGTGGATTTAAATGCTTTGTGGCAAAAAATTCCTTTAGAATATGCTAAAGATTATAATTTAAGTGAGTTTTTTTTGATATTTATTTTGCTTGCTTTTCTTGTAAGTTTTTTACTCTTTCTTAATAAAAAAAATAAAGATAGACAAAATTTACTTTCTTTAGAAAAAAATATTTTAGAAAAAAATGAACAAAATAGTACTATACAAGATGTAGTAAGTGAAGTTAAATTTAAAGATGTAGCAGGGGTTGATGAGGCCAAGGTGGAGCTTTTAGAAATCGTTGATTTTTTAAAAAATCCTCAAAAATATAAAGATTTTGGCGTGAAAATGCCAAAAGGGGTTTTACTAGTAGGGCCTCCTGGAGTAGGTAAAACCTTGATAGCAAAAGCAGTAGCAGGCGAGGCTGGGGTGCCATTTTTTTATCAAAGTGGGGCTAGTTTTGTAGAAATTTATGTAGGTATGGGTGCAAAAAGAGTAAGAGAGCTTTTTTTAAAAGCTAAATCAAAAGCTCCAAGTATCATTTTTATAGATGAAATTGACGCAGTTGGTAAAAGTAGGGGGGATTTTTCTAATGTAGAAAGAGATAATACCCTAAATCAACTTTTAACTCAAATGGATGGATTTGAAGATAATAGTGGTGTTATAGTGATGGCCGCTACAAATAAAATCGATCTTATGGACAATGCGTTATTAAGATCAGGGCGTTTTGATAGAAGAATTTTTATATCTTTACCTGATTTTAAAGATAGAATGCATATTTTACAAAATTATATGAAAGAGAAAAAATCTAGTGTAGATTTAGAAAAAATTGCAAAAGCTAGTGTGGGTTTTAGTGGAGCAGCTTTAGAGACTTTAGTTAATGAAGCGGCTATTAATGCTATAAGAAGAAAATCAGATTTAATAGAAGAAAATGATTTTTTTGCAGTGCTTAATAAAGTTTTAATGGGTAAAAAAAAGATTTTCTCTCTAAGTGATAAGGAAAGAAAAATTCAAGCCACATACCAAGCAGCTAAAGCTTTGTGTGCTTTTTATTTTGATGTTAAATTTGAAAAAATTACCTTAATAGAAGATAGATTTAAAGAGTATGAAAATACTATCAAATCAAAATCAGAATTATTAAATAAAATAAAAGTTTTTCTAGCGGGCTCAGTTGCTATGGAGCTTATTTTTAATGAAAGCTATACTAATGCACAAAGCGATCTTTTAAAGGTTAAAGAATTGCTTACTTTCATGGAAACTTTTGCTATGGCAAATGAGAGTTTATTGCAAGAGCAAAAGCAAGAAGTGAAAGAATTTTTAGAATTAATGAAAGAAAAAGTTGTGAGATTAGCTAGCATTCTTTTAGAAAATGAAAAAATAGAAAAACAAGATATAGAAAAAATCATAATGGAGTAAAAATGGTAAAAATAGGAATTTTAGTACTTTCAGATAGGGCAAGTAGCGGAGTTTATGAAGATAAATCCGGAGTAGAGATAGAAAAAATTTTAGATTCTTATATAAAAAATGAAAAAAGTTTTTATTATGAGCTAATTCCTGATGAGTATGATTTAATTATAGAAAAATTAGCTTATTTGGCTGATGATGTAAAATGTGATTTGATTTTTACTACAGGAGGTACGGGGCCTGCTTTGCGTGATGTGACACCAGAAGCAACACAAGCAGTGTGTGATAAAATGCTACCAGGTTTTGGGGAGTTAATGCGCGCAAAAAGCTTAGAATATGTACCAACAGCTATACTTTCAAGACAAAGTGCGGGTATAAAAGGAAAATCATTGATTATCAACTTACCGGGTAATCCAAAAGCTATAAGAGAATGCATTGAGCCTATATTTCCTGCTATTCCTTATTGTGTGGATTTAATAGGCGGAGCTTATATTGAAAATAACGAAGAAGTAATTTCTGTATTTAGGCCAAAGAAAAAGTAAGTCTAACTAGACTTACTTTGAGGTTACGTATCCTTGTGATAAAAGTGCGTTCATACCGCCTTTTAAATTAGTAACTTCTATGCCATTTTGATCTAGTAAAGCAGAAGCTTTAGCACTTCTTGAACCACTTCTGCAAACTATAGCGATAGGTTTATTACTTGAAATCTTTTTAATTTCCTCAATGAAATTTTTATTTACACTGCCATCTTCGTTGTAAAAACTAATTTTAATGGCATTTTTTATTGTACCAGTTTGCGCCCATTCGCTAGGTTTTCTAACATCAATTACTTGATAATTTTCCAAAATATCCGCATTAATATCGATATTTTTAACTTCTGCTAAAACAAAACTAACACAAAATGCTAAAGATAAAAATATTTTCTTCATAATTAACCTTCCTTTTTTGTAGCTTCATAGCCTTGCGATAAAAGTGCTACCATGCCACCATCTAGATTAGTACATTCTATACCTAGAGCATCTTCTATCATTATAGCAGTATGTTTGCTTCTTGAGCCTGTAGCACACACAAAGGCTATGTTTTTATTTTGATAATCTACTTTTTCTTTAAACTCTTGGATGAAATTTTCATTCATAAAGCCATTATCATCGCAAAGTGCGATGAGTATAGCTTCTTTTATAACTCCGCTTTTCCATTCGCTTGGGGTTCTTACATCTATAATACAAAATTCGTGCAAAATATCTTTAGAAATAGCTATATTTTTCATTTTTCTAAAGCCTTAGAAACGATTTTGCTTAAGGCATTGTTAAATTCGCTAGGATTATCTATACCCATACCTTCACTAAGTTTAGCCATATTTAAAAGAATATGTGCTATTTCATTAGCTAAGGTATCATTTTCTTTTAAGGCTTTTAAAATTTCATGATTAGGATTGATTTCAAGTATAGGTTTAACTTGCTGTTCTTGCCCCATTTGTTTAAGAATTTGTTGCATAGCAAAATCAGGTTTATTTTGATCATAAACAATACAACTTGGACTATTTGAAAGTCTTTGGCTAAGTTTTACCTCTTCAACTTCATCTTTTAAAACTTCTTTTATTTTGATGAGTAAGCTTGCAAATTCAACCTTTTGTTCTTCGCTAGTTTCTTCACTAGCTAAATGATTGATAGCGCTAAATTTTAAACCTTCAAATTCATTCATCATAGGCATAACTATGGTGTCAATTTCCTCATCAAGCAATAAAACATTAATATTTTTTTGTTTATAGCTTTCAAGAAGAGGAGAATTTCTTAAAAGTTTTTCATTTTTTCCACTAATATAAAAAATTTCATTTTGTCCTTCAGCTAAGTTTTGTTTATACTCTTCAAGATCAATTAATTCTTCTTTATTTGAGTTTTTAAAGTATAAAAGCTTAGCTATAGCGTCTTTATTTTCGCCAAAACCATATAAACCTTCTTTTAAAACTTTTCCAAAATTCTCATGGAATTTAAGATAGTTTTCTTTATCTTTTTCTTTGAATTTTTTAAGTTCAGCTAAGATTTTTTTAACACTTGCCTCTTGAACGCTTTTTAAAATTTTATTTTCTTGTAAAATTTCACGGCTTACATTAAGCGGTAAATCTTCTACATCGATAATCCCGCGCACAAATCTTAAATAAGTTGGTAATAATTCTTTATCATCATCGCTGATAAAAACTCTTTTTACATAAAGTTTTAAACCACTTTTATAATCTACTCTATATAAATCAAATGGAGCTTGTGCAGGTATAAAGAATAAAGAATTATACTCTATAGAACCTTCAGCTTTTGTGTGGATATAAAGCATAGGTTTGTTTGAATCATGAAAGTTTTGTTCATAAAATCTTTCATAATCTTCAGCTTTTAAGCTTGCTTTATTTTGTCTCCATAAAGCACTTGCTGTGTTAATTTGAGTGTTTTTTAATTCTTTTTTAGGTTCTTTTTCACCTTCTTCTAATGGCAAATATTCTTCTTTTTCCATAAAAATAGGAAATTGTATGTGATTTGAGTATTTTTCTACTATACTTTCAATGCGGTATGAGTTTAAAAATTCTTCATCTTTTAAATGTAAGGTTATACAAGTACCTTGCTCATCTTTATTTGCATCTTCTATTTCATAACCACTAGCATCAGAAGTCCAAAGATAAGCTTTATCATCTAATGCTTTTTTGCTTAAAACTTCTATTTTAGAAGCCACCATAAAAGCAGAGTAAAAGCCTACACCAAATTGTCCTATAAGTTGTGAGTCTTTTTTAGCATCACCACTTAAGTTTTCTAAAAAGCTTTTTGTACCACTTTTAGCAATGGTTCCAAGGTGATTGATCAAATCTTCTTTATTCATACCTATACCATTATCACTTATGGTTAGGGTTTTTGCTTCTTGATTGAAGTTGATTTGAATTTTTGGTTCAAATTTTAAATTTTTATAAGCATCATCACTCACGCTTAAATAACTAAGTTTATCAAGTGCGTCGCTTGCATTAGAAATAAGCTCTCTTAAAAAAATTTCTTTGTTTGAATACAAAGAATGAATCATAAGTTGTAAAAGTTGGTTAACTTCAGTTTGAAATTGCATTTATATCTCCTTTATTTAAAAATTAAAAAACCAATCCATACTGCCAAAAGACAAAGGATAACATTTAAAATAATATTTAGAAAAAAGTGAAAATAATCACCACTTTGCAAAAATAGCAAATTTTCATAAGAAAAAGTTGAAAAAGTTGTAAAAGCACTTAAAAAACCTGTGCTAATTAAACTTTTAGTAAAAATATGCACACCTTTAGAGTTTGCATAAGAAAAAAACAAGCCCATTAAAAAAGATCCTATGATATTAACAAGTAAAGTACCATAGGGAAAATCATGTGGAATGATTTTATTAAAAAAGCTACTAGTAAGCATTCTAGATATAGCCCCTAAAAAGCCACCAAAACCTACAGCCAAAACCGTACTAATCAAGCTTTTGACCTTTCATTATCTAAGATTGTTTGCATTTTTTCTCTAGTTTGCTCAAGCCAATCATCTTTACTTATATCAACAAGATCAAGAAATACTACTTTTAAAACGCCACTATTTGCACTAAAGTTTTGTGTGTCTAAAATTTTAGCTGAATCAACAATTACAACAGGTTGGACTTTTAGATTAAGTTTTTCACTTAAAATTTTAGCTCCAACTTTAAATTTTAAAAGTTTTTGTGTTTTAGATCTTGTACCTTCTGGAAAAATAGCCAAAATTCTATCTTCTTTTAGTCTTTCTTTGGCTTCTTTTAAAAGTTTTACTAGACCTTTTGGACTTCTATCTATACAAATAATTTTAGGTTTTTTAATCAAAGTTTTAAAAATAGGGAGTTCACCAAGTTCTTTTTTTGCTATCCAAGATATATTTTTTGGACATAGATCTTCCAAAACAACTATGTCTAACAAGCTTTGATGATTGATTAAAAGTAAATTAGCTTGAGGGTGTATAGAACCTTGAGTTTGGATTTTATAATTTATTACATATTTTTGCAATTTTGACCATGCTTTTCTGATTTTCCAAATTTTTTCTTGTGATTGTAATAATAAAAAGGCAATGTATAAAAATATAATAGATAAAATAAATTCAATCCAAAATACTAAAGCTTTAAATCTTTGATAAATCTTCACTTTTTACCCAGCCTATTTTTCCATTATTAAATAAAATTTTTTTATATTCATCTCTTGAATCTAACACTTCTACTTCTTGGTTATATTTTCCAGAATAAAAATGAGTTGAGTTAAGAGTTGGTAAAATTTGCACTTTACTTTCAGCCTTTAATATGGCTTTGTATATGTTATTTTGGGCTAAAAAACTTGCTATTAGAGCCAAAATTGCTAAGCCTAAAGCTACATAGCTTTTCTTAAATACAAACCATAAAGCAAAAATACCACACAAGCTCCACAAAAATACTTGTTTGTAAAAATTAAAGTCATTAGTTTTTGGATTTAAATCACTTTGCGTGCTTATGCTATCTTCTTTAAGTTCTATTTTTAAAGAAAAATCTTTTAATTCTTTAGAATTTAAATTAAAATAAGAAAAATCAAAACGTGTTTTGCTTTTATCTAAAATAGCATAATAAAACCCACTTTGTTTTTCAAAATCACCTTTAATAGCCTCTACGCCTTGTTTTTGAATATCTTTTATATTAAAACTTGCTAGGTTTGTGTTTTCTCCTGCAAGTTCTATAAATAAAATCATATTATCATTATCAAAATGGCTTGCTTTTACTTGTTTTACTTCTAAATTACTTGCAACTATGTGTGAGTATTTGTTAGAAGGAGCGTCGATTTTTTTAAGTTTAATAGGTTTTATAATTAGTGATGAGCTTTGAAAAATATGATCATTTCTGCTTAAAGAAACGATGATTTTATTTAAATTGGCATTTAAACTTTTTGCTTCAAACCATAATTTTGTATGATATGAATTAGCTTTTTGCTCCCAAATAGGATTAGGATTAATCCAAAGCATATCGTCATTTTTTTCAAAGCTCACATTTAAATCAAAACTTACATTAGTTGTGGTGATAACCTCAAGATCTATAGCAAAAGCTTCATCTATGTAAGCTTCATCAGTGTATTCTTTTGCGTTTAATACTAAAGAACCTTGAGGAATAAAATTTTCATCATTGATTTTACTTTCATAATTACTCTCATCACTTGGAGCGATAGTTTGATAAATTTGCTTAGCTTGATCGTCTAATTGATTGTAATTTTTTTCTAGGGTGTTATAATCTTCAAAAACGCTATTTTCTTGAGCATATAAATTAAACGCTAGTAAAAAAACACAAAAAACTTTGAAGGTTTTTAGCAATTTAAAAATCCTTCAAACATTTTAAGTCCTACTTTTGAGCCAAGTATATCATCACACATTCTTTCAGGGTGTGGCATAAGTCCAAAAACTTTTTTATTCTCATCACAAATTCCAGCTATATCGTTTAAGGAGCCATTTGGATTATTGATATATCTTAATAAAATCATATCTTTATCTTCTAGCATTTTAATACCATCTTCGCTATTAAAATAATTTCCTTCTCCGTGAGCAATAGGCAATTCTATAATGTCATTTTTTTGGAAATTTTTCAAAAAAGCATTATTGTTTGATACTACTTGCAATGCTTGCATTTTAGAAATAAAACTTAAGCTATTATTATGTTTCATAGCTCCCTTTAAAAGACCAAGTTCTAATAAAATTTGAAAACCATTGCAAATACCTAGGACATATCCACCTTTTTGTACATGTTCTTTAAGTGTTTTCATAGCAGGAGCAAGTTTTGCAATGGCTGCACATCTTAAGTAATCTCCATAAGAAAATCCACCTGGTAAAACAATTAAATCTGCGCTAAAATCTTGTCTTTCATGCCAAATGATTTCAGTTTTTACACCTAGTTTTTCAAAAGCATAAGCTGTATCAAACTCGCAATTAGTTCCGGGAAAACGAATAATAGCTACTTTCATAATATTATCTCATAATCTTCTATCACAGTATTTGCAAGCAATTCTTTACACATTAAATCAACATGTTTTAAAGCTTCTTCTTTATTATTACAAGCTATATCAAAACTAATTTGTTTTGAGGTTTTAACATTTGATATGTTATTAAAATCTAAAGAATGCAAAGCCTTTTCTATGGCTTTGCCTTGAGGATCTAAAACCCCATTTTTTAGTGTGATATTTACAGTTACTTTCATTATTTTTCCTAACTTAAAATTCTTTTTAATACTTCTTCATAGGCCATTTTTACATTACCTAGGTCTTGTCTGAAGCGGTCTTTATCTAATTTTTCATTAGTTTTGCTATCCCAAAATCTACAACTATCAGGGCTAATTTCATCAGCTAGTATCATATTTCCTTCACTATCAATACCAAATTCTAATT
Source organism: Campylobacter sp. RKI_CA19_01121 (assembly GCF_025771295.1). Taxonomy (NCBI): domain Bacteria; kingdom Pseudomonadati; phylum Campylobacterota; class Epsilonproteobacteria; order Campylobacterales; family Campylobacteraceae; genus Campylobacter; species Campylobacter sp. RKI_CA19_01121. Next base: position 112,269 of record NZ_JAKMQA010000006.1, on the reverse strand, counting down.
TAAAATCAATCAATCTTAAACCTTTAGATTCAAAGAATTTAACCAAGATAGAATTGATTTGTCTTGCAATGTTTTTTATTAATTCTAAATCTTTTTCACTTTTTACTAAATTTAAAATCAAACAATGCTCATCATTGATAATAGGATCACCTAAATCATCATTTTTATAACAAAACTCAACTACAGCAAAAGGTAAAATCGTACCTTCTTTAATGCCTAATCTTTTTGTTAAAGATCCTGTAGCTACATTTCTAGTAATAACTTCAATAGGTATAATATTGCATTTTTTAACAATTTGTTCTTTATCGCTGATAGTTTCTACTAGGTGTGTTTTAATACCTTCTTTTTCTAAAAGATGAAAAATTTCAGTACTAATTTTACAATTTAACGCACCTTTTCCTGCTTCATTACCTCTTTTTTCTGCATTAAAGGCAGTTAAATCATCTTTAAATTCCGTGATGAGTAAATTCTCATCATCAGTTTTAAACATTTTTTTACCTTTTCCCTCGTATAAAAGATCTAGTTTTGTTGCCATTTTACTCTCCTTTTGTGATGTTTAAAATTTTGATTGCATCTATTGCAGTTTTTAATTGTATATCATTATCAATTTGTTCTTTGGTGATGATATTTTTATCTTCTTTATTATCTTTTTTCTTTTCTTGATGTCCGATTTTGTCAAGTTCAGCTTGCAAGTGTTTTTTTAGATCACTTTCTTTGATTTCAAAGCCATGATTTTCTTCTTTACTTACTTTTCCTGGGAATACTTCTATATCAGGACTAACCCCGACAGCTTGTATAGTTCTACCACTTGGTAGATAATATTTTGCTATAGTAAGTCTTAAGCCTTCTTTACCTTTTTCATCCATTGGCAATATAAGCTGTACACTACCTTTTCCAAATGTTTTTTCGCCTATGATAATAGCACGTTTGAAATCTTGTAAAGCTCCGCTTACAATCTCACTTGCACTAGCACTACCACCATTTACAAGCACTACTAAAGGTGCGTTGGTGATTTTTTTACTAGGATTTGCTTTAAATTCTACATTCTCATTTTCTATTTTTCCTTTTTGTGAGACAATGACTCCTTTATCTACAAAAAGATTTACTAAGCCTACGGCTTGATTTAAAATGCCACCTGGGTTGGTTCTAAGATCTAGTATAATTCCTTTTACATTAGAATGTTTTTTGATAGCTTTACTAGCTTCATCTACGACATTTTTATCAAAATTAGTCACTCTTAAATAAAGTAAATTTTCATTTTCGATTAATTTTGTATAAACGCTATCTACTTTTATGATATCTCTTTTTAAATTGACATCAAATGGTTTCGCATCGCCTTTTCTATAGATAGTTAGAGTAACCTTTGTCTTAGGTTCTCCGCGCATTTTAGAAACAGCTTCATTTAAAGTCATACCTAAGGTTGATTCGTTATTAATTCTTAAGATAATATCATCAGTTTTAATACCTGCTTTATCTGCTGGACTTCCTTCTATAGGAGCTACAACGCTAATTGCTCCATCTTTTTGCGTAATAGTAAAGCCAAGTCCACCAAATTCTCCATTAGTTTGCTCTTTAAGTTCTTTATAACCTTTTTCATCTAAGAAAGAAGAATGAGCATCTAAATTTGTTAGTAAGCCTGCTATGGATTTATCAACCAAATCTGTATAATTAACATCATCAACATAGTATTGTTCTATGATGGACATGGTTCTTGTGAGTTTAGATAAAGCTTCTATTTTCTTTTCTGCTTCACTAGGAGCGGGGTTTTTAGCTTGTAAATTAGTAAAAATAAAAGAAGCGGCTACTAAACTACAAACGCCAGCTGCGATAATAAGATTTCTTTTTGTCTTCAAAGGAAAAACTCCAAAATAAATATGAATTCATAAAATAATTATCTAATTTTAGTTATTTTTGCTTAAAAAATCGTAAATAAAGTAAATCTTTTTATGATATTAGTGTGTATATATAAAAAATTATTTATAAATATAACTAAATAAACTTGACAATAATAGACTAAAGTTATATAATACATCTCATATAAAAGTAAAAAAGGAGTAAAAATGGCAAATATACAAGATTTTTTAACAGATTCTATGCTTTCAAATATAGAAAGTGCGATTTCTTTGGCCATTCATTCTAAGAATAGCGAAATAAAACCTTTGCATTTATTATGGGCTTTAAGTGTTGATAGTTCAAGCTTGCTAAATCAAGTTTTTAATAAATTAAATGTTTCTAAAGAGGCATTTGAGCTAGAAGTAAAAAGTAAAATTTCATCTTTTCCTACTAGCTCAAATGTAAATAAAGATAATATTAAATTTTCAAATGAATTTATTAATTCTTTAGAAAAAGCAAAAGGCTTGGCTTTAGAAAACAAAGATAGCTATTTGGCTGTGGATATGTGGCTTGTCTCAGAAAGTACGAGTGGGGTTATTAAAGAACTTTTATCTAAATTTGTAGATTTAAATGAATTTAAAAAAGAATTAGAATTTATTAGAGCTGGAGTTAAAATAGAAACCAAAACAAGCGATGAAACGCTTGATTCTTTGTCTAAATTTGGTATTGATTTGACTATGAAAGCTAAAAACAATGAACTTGATCCTGTCATAGGCAGGGAAGAAGAAATTCAAAGATTAATGCAAATTTTAATCAGAAAAACTAAAAATAATCCTATTTTATTAGGTGAGCCAGGGGTAGGAAAAACTGCTGTAGTAGAAGCTTTAGCACAAAGAATAGTAAAAAAAGATGTTCCTACTTCATTGCAAAATAAAAAAGTCATAGCCTTGGATATGAGTGCTTTAATAGCAGGAGCAAAATACAGAGGTGAATTTGAAGATAGATTAAAAGCTGTTGTAAATGAAGTAATAAAACACAAAAATATAATTTTATTTATAGATGAAATTCACACCATTGTAGGTGCAGGTGCAAATGAAGGAAGTATGGATGCGGCAAATATTTTAAAACCTGCTTTAGCAAGAGGTGAGCTTCATACTATAGGCGCTACAACCTTAAAAGAATATAGAAAATATTTTGAAAAAGATGCGGCTTTGCAAAGAAGATTTCAACCTGTAAATGTAGCTGAACCTAGCGTGAATGAAGCTTTAGCAATGTTAAGAGGTATAAAAGAGAAATTAGAAATTCATCATAATGTAACTATTAATGATAGTGCATTGGTAGCAGCTGCAAAACTATCTAAGCGTTATATAGCTAATAGATTTTTACCTGATAAGGCGATTGATTTAATTGATGAGGCCGCAGCAGAATTAAAAATGCAAATAGAAAGTGAGCCAAATTCTTTAAGAAAGGTTAGAAAACAAATTGAAAGCTTAGAAGTAGAAAATGAAGCTTTAAAAATGGAAGAAAATGAAACTAATGAAAAAAGATTAGAAGAGATTAAAAAAGAATTAGCAAATTTAAAAGAAGAGCAAATCAAACTTAATGCTAAATTTGAAAATGAAAAAGCAGTATTTAATGGCATAAGTGCAAAGAAAAAAGAAATCGATACTTTAAAAAATGAAGCTATTTTAGCTAAAAATAAAGGAGATTTCCAAAAGGCTGCTGAAATAGAATATGGCAAAATTTTAGAGTGCGAAAAAGAGGTATTAAATTTAGAGGAAAAATGGAAACAAATGACCCAAGAAGGAGTTTTGCTTAAAAACCAAGTAGATGAGGATTTAGTAGCTGGTATTTTAAGTAAATGGACAGGTATTAGCGTGCAAAAAATGCTTACTTCTGAAAAGCAAAAATATTTACACATTCAAGAGTATTTACAAGAAAGCGTCATAGGGCAAGATGAGGCTTTAAGTGCCTTGGCTAAAGCTATTAAGCGTAATAAAGCAGGGCTAAATCAAGCAACTAAGCCTATAGGAAGCTTTTTGTTTTTAGGGCCAACTGGAGTAGGTAAAACAGAAAGTGCTAAGGCTTTGGCTAAATTTTTATTTGATGATGAAAAAGCTATGGTGCGTTTTGATATGAGTGAATTTATGGAAAAACACAGCATATCAAGACTTTTAGGTGCACCTCCAGGATATATAGGGCATGAAGAAGGCGGGGAGCTAACCGAAGCTGTTAGAAGAAAGCCTTATAGTGTGATTTTGTTTGATGAAGTAGAAAAAGCTCATAAAGATGTATTTAATATACTTTTGGGAATTTTAGATGATGGTAGAGCTACAGATAGTAAAGGTGTAACGGTTGATTTTACTAATACTATCATTATCTTAACTTCTAATATAGGTGCAAATTTTATCATGGAGTTAAAGGGCGAAGAAAGAGAAAAAGCTATCAAAGAAGCCCTTAGAGGCTTTTTTAGACCCGAGTTTTTAAATCGTTTAGATGATATCATTACTTTTAATCCTTTGGGAGAAAGTGAGGCTGAAAAAATAGTTAAATTGCTTTTTAATACCTTGCAAAAAAGTCTTGAAAATAGAGGTATCAAGGCAAGTTTGAGCGATAATGCTGCTAGGTTAATAGCAAAGGTTGGTTTTGATGTAGATTTTGGCGCAAGACCATTAAAAAGAGCCTTATATGACATGGTAGAAGATAAATTAAGTGATATGATATTATCTGATGAATTAAATGAAAATGATGAGATTATTATAGATTCTAAAGATGATGAGATTGTCATCATTAAGCAATAAGCAAGTGCAATACTTGCTTATTTTAGAGTAAAATTATCCTATTAACATTAAATTGTAAATACTTCGTATATTTGTTTAAAAAAATATTATTTTTTATCTATTCTTAACAATAAATGTTTTAAAATCTTTAATGATATTTCTATATTTAAGGAACAACAAATGAGTGATTTAGATATTTTTAATCGCCGTTTAGACGCATTAGAAAAACTTCCTCTTTTGAAAAATGAGATTTCTATCTCTAAAGCCTTAGAACAATCAGGTTTTTCAAGAAGAGATTTTATGAAATGGGCTAGTGCAATGACTGCATTTTTGGCACTACCTGCTAGCTTTACTCCAGTAGTTGCAAGAGCTGCTGAGCTTAGTGATAGACTTCCAGTGATTTGGCTTCATATGGCTGAATGTACAGGATGTTCTGAGAGTTTATTAAGAAGTGATGCTCCTACTATTGATAGTTTAATTTTTGATCATATTTCTTTAGAATATCATGAAACTATAATGGGTGCAGCAGGTTGGCAGGCTGAGCATAATCTTGAAGCTGCTATGGAAAAATATAAAGGTAGATATATTTTAATGGTAGAAGGTGGTATACCAACAGGTGCTACAGAAAACTTTTTAACCATAGGACCACACGGTAAAACAGGTAAGCAAATAGCAGTTCAAGCTTGTGATAATGCTTTGGCTATTTTTGCTATAGGTACCTGTTCGGCTTTTGGTGGTATTCAAGCTGCTAGACCTAATCCAAGTAATGCTGTGAGTTTAAGTAAAGTTACAAATAAAACAGTTATTAACGTTCCAGGTTGTCCTCCAAGCGAGAAAAACATTATAGGTAATGTGATTCATTATATATTGTATCAAACATTGCCAGCGCTTGATGCTTATAATAGACCAAAATGGGCTTATGGATTAAGAATTCATGATCTTTGTGAAAGAAGAGGACGCTTTGATGCGGGTGAGTTTGTGCAACAATTTGGTGATGAGGGAGCAAAAAAAGGATATTGTCTTTATAAGGTAGGTTGTAAAGGACCTTATACTTTTAATAATTGCTCAAGAGAAAGATTTAATCAGCATACTTCATGGCCAATCCAAGCTGGACATGGTTGTATAGGTTGTTCTGAACCAGATTTTTGGGATACTATGGGGCCTTTTGAAGAAGTGATGGCAGGAAGATTATTTGATACTGTTTATGGTTTGGGTGCTGATAGTATTTCAGATAAAATTGGTATAGGTGTGCTTTGTGTAACAGGTGTTGCTGTTGCTGTGCACGCTGTAATTGCTTCATTAGAAAAGAATAAGGATTAAGAATGTCAAAAAGAATTATTATAGATCCACTTACTAGAATAGAAGGACACTTAAGAGTTGAAGTGGTGGTTGATGAAAATAATGTCATTAAAGAAGCATATTCAGGATCAACTCTATGGAGAGGTTTGGAAACTATTGTAAAAGGTCGTGATCCAAGAGATGCAGGCTTTTTAACTCAAAGAATTTGCGGTGTTTGTACTTTTTCACACTATAGAGCAGGGATTATTGCGGTAGAAAATGCTTTAGGTATTACCCCACCATTAAATGCTGTTTTAACTAGAACTTTAATGAATGCAGCTTTATACATGCATGATCATGTGGTGCATTTTTATCAACTTCATGGGCTTGATTTTGTTGATGTTGTAAGTGCTTTAAGTGCTGATGTAAAAAAAGCAAGTGATGAAGCATTTAAATATACCGATATGCCTTATGCAACAGGTGCAGATAAACTTTTAGAAGTACAGCAAAGACTAAAAACCTTTGTAGATAAAGGAAATCTTGGACCATTTGCAAATGCTTATTATGGACACGCAACTTATCGCTTTACTTCTGAGCAAAACCTTATTGCGCTTTCACATTATTTAGAATGTTTAAGAATTCAAAGAACAATAGCTCAAGCTATGGCGATTTTTGGTGCTAAAAATCCTCATCCACAAAGCTTAACAGTAGGTGGTGTGACTTGTGTTATGGATCTTTTAAACCCATCAAGAATGGCTGAATATATGACTAAATTCCAAGAAGTAGCTGATTTTATTAATCGTGCTTATTATCCAGATATCATAATGGCTGCAAAAGCTTATTCTAAAGAAGCAAGTGTGTTAAATGATGTAGGGGTAAATAATTTCTACACCGAAAAAGAATTCCAAGTTTCTAGCGATGAGTGGCTGTTTGAAGGTGGTATTATTAGAAATGGTGATTTGAGTAAGGTTGAAGAAGTAGATGAAGCTAAAATCACTGAAGAAGCTACAAGATCATGGTATGCAGACAATGAAGCTTTACATCCTTATGATGGCAAAACTAATCCAAACTATACAGGCTTAATTGATGGTGAAAGCATTGATGATAAAGGTAATATGGTTCATAGTAAGGTATTTGATACTAAAGGTAAATACAGCTGGATTAAAGCTCCAAGATATGAAAATTTACCTATGCAAGTTGGACCATTAGCAAATATTTTAGTAAATTATGCTAAGGGTAATAAAATCGTAGTAGAAGCGGTTGATTCATTCTTAAAAACCACAAATTTACCACTTAAAGCACTTATGAGTACTTTAGGAAGAACAGGTGCTAGAGCGATTGAAGCTAAAATCATTGCTGATCATGGTTTAAAAGCATTTAATTCTTTAGTCGAAAATTTAAAAACAGATGAAAGTACTTGTGCTACTTATGTAATCGATAAAAATAAAGAATACAAAGGTAGATTTATGGGAAGTGCGCCTCGTGGTGCGTTGAGTCATTGGTGCAGAATTAAAAATGGTGTAATTGAAAATTGGCAAGCAGTAGTACCTTCTACTTGGAATGCAAGTCCAAAAGACGCAAATGGAGTAGGCGGTAGCTATGAGCAATGTCTTATCGGTATGAAACTAGCTGATGTTAAACAACCTTTAGAAGTAATAAGAGCTATTCACTCTTATGATCCTTGTATAGCATGTGCTGTGCATGTAATGGATACTAAAGGCAATAATCTTAGCGAGTATAAAGTTAATGTAAATTTATAAGGAAAGGACTTTAGTATGGATTCTAAACATTCCTTAAAATCAAACAGAAAGGCTGAATACGAATTCAGTATTGGCCTTCGTTTTACACATTGGTTAAGAGCAGTTGCGATCGTGATTTTAGTAGGGACTGGATATTATATTTCTTATGTGTTTCAATCTCCATCTATTTCATCTGAACCAACTTTATTTATGCAGGCAAAATACCGTATGGTACACCAAATTTTTGGATTTATCTTAATAGCTTGTGTGATTTTTAAAACATATTTGTTCTTTTTTGATTCAAAAAGTGATGGTGAGAGAAAAAGCATAAAAGATATTTTTAATGTAAAATTATGGATAGAGCAGGTTAAATTTTACATTTTCTTAGGAAAGCACCCGCATTTGCAAGGTGTATATAATCCTTTGCAATTTGTAACTTATTTTTTCTTTTATCTTGTTATGTTTGGACTTATCTTAACAGGATTAATCCTTTATATGCATGTATATCATGAAGGCTTGGGTGGATTTTTATATAACATCTTAAGACCTATTGAAGTAATGTTAGGTGGATTGGCCGATGTTAGAACCTACCATAGAATTTTAATGTGGATTGTGTTGATTTTTGTTCCAGTGCATATTTATATGGCTGTGTTTAACTCAGTTAAAGGTAAAGATGGTGCTTTAGATGCTATCTTTAGTGGTTATAAATTTGTAAGAGAAAATCATTGAAACTTCTAATCTTAGGTATTGGTAATATTATGTTTGCAGATGAGGGCTTAGGCGTTCATCTTTGCAAACTTTTAGAAAAAAATTATAAGTTTTATCACGAAAAAGACTCAGTGAGCTTTGTAGATGGTGGAACTTTGGCTTTACAACTTAGTTATATTATAGCTGAATATGATGAAATGGTTGTGATTGATTGTATTGCAGCAGATGATGCTAAGATCGGAGATATTTTTTTCTTTCCTTATGATGCAATGCCCAAAAAAGTTAATTGGAGTGGTAGTGCACATGAGGTTGAAATGCTTCAAACTTTACAATACATGGAGCTTATGGGAGATTTGCCTAAAACTCAAATTTTAGCCTGTGTGCCAAAGCGCATAGAACCATTGAGTTTTGAACTTTCAAAAGAAGTCTTGAATGCTTTAGAAAAAATGGAGAAAATTTTACTTGATTTTTTAGAGAAAAAAGGCTTTACTTATGAGAGAGTTGCTAATTATAATATACAAGAGCTTGCTCTAAATTCTTATAAAAGCTAAGCAAAAGCTTAGCTTAATTTTTAATCATCAAATTTTTGTCCTAAGAAATTTCCATTTACATCAGTATAAATTTCCATCATATTATTTAGTTTAAATTTATAACCTTGAATTTCTTTTTCAACTTTAATTATACTTGCATTTGGGTGCATTTTCTTAATCGTTGTTAAAACATTTGGACTTAAAAAAGAAGTATCAATCGGTCTGTATTTTGCATCAATTTCTTTCCAATCTCCATTGATAAAAAACTCAAGTTCAGTTCCATTGTCTAAATAAACATCAAAACTATCAATATCTTGTTTAACTAAAGCTATGTTTGAGCCTGTAAAATGTTTTTGTATAAAATTTTTAGAATTTGCCGGTAAAGCATTTACACCTACAACCATATCTCTTGCAAAAACATAACTTGCTAGAGCTAATGCCATTAAAGCTATTTTTAATTTCATTTTTTATCCTTTAAATTGAATTATTTGTGAAATCATATAAATATTGAGTGAATTTTGTGTGAACTTTGTTTTTTTAAAATAAATAGCAAGTATTTAATTGTATAATGATAAAAAAGTTTTAAAAGGATAAATAATGTATAGGTTTGCACCATCGCCTACTGGAGATATGCATATTGGAAATTTAAGAGCAGCTTTGTTTAATTATATTAAAGCAAGACAAGAAAATACAGATTTTATTTTGCGTATTGAAGATACGGATAATGCTAGAAATATTGCTGGAAAAGAAGAAGAAATAAAAGCTATTTTGAAAGAATTTGGTATAACTTGGCAGCATTATTATGTACAAAGTGAGAATTTGAAATTTCATCGTCAAATGGCTTTAAAGCTAGTAAGTGAAAAAAAAGCTTTTGCTTGTTTTTGTACTGAGGATGAGTTAGCGCATAAAAAAGAATTAGCTAAAAGTAAAAATCAAGCATATAGATATGATGGCACTTGTGAAAAATTAGCAGATATTGATGTGTTAAATTGTGAGAAACCTTTTGTAATTCGTCTTAAAAAACCTCAATCTCAAATGAAATTTACTGATTATATTAAAGGTGAGATTAGTTTTAATCCTGAAGATATTGATAGTTTTGTGATTATGAGAGCGGATAAAACCCCAACTTATAATTTTGCTTGTGCGGTTGATGATATGTTAGAAGGTGTTACTTGTATTATAAGGGGAGAAGATCATGTTTCAAATACTCCTAAGCAAGAGCATATTAGAGCAAGTTTGGGTTATGATAAAAGCATGACTTATGCACATTTACCTATCATCTTAAATGAAGAGGGTGTTAAAATGAGTAAAAGAGAGGCTCATTCTAGTGTAAAATGGATGCTTGATAATGGATATTTAGCAAGTGCTATTGCAAATTATTTAATCCTTTTAGGCAATAAAACTCCAAAAGAGATTTTTACTTTAGAAGAAGCTATAGAATGGTTTGATTTGAAAAAAGTTTCAAAATCTCCTGCTAGATTTGATACTAAGCGTTTAATGCAAATTAATCGTGAGCATATAAAAATGCTTGATAATGATAAATTAAATTCTTTGTTAAATTTAGGCAAAGATGTAGCGGAGCTTGCAAAATTTTATACTCAAGAAGCTAGCACACTAAATGAGATAAGAGAAAAAATACAAGCCATTTTTGCAGTTAAAAATTATAATGAATTTGAAAATGAGTGTAAGTTGATTAAAGAGATTTTAAAAGATTTGGATTTACCTCAAGAATATGATGAGTTTAAAAAGATTTTGATGGAAAAAACAAATTTAAAAGGTAAAAATTTCTTTATGCCTTTGCGTTTAGTATTAACAGGGGTTACCCATGGACCTGAAATGAGTGAAATTTATACTCTAATCAAGCCTTTTGTTAAAGAAATTATAAAGGAGTAAAATGGGAGTTGGAACAAGTTTGATTGTATCTTTGGTGCAAATTTTTTCTTTAGTGATTGAAATTTATGTATGGATTATAATTATTGCTGCTTTAATTTCTTGGGTAAGGCCTGATCCATATAATCCTATAGTACAAATTTTATATCGTTTAACTAATCCTGCTTATGCTTTTGTAAGAAGATTTATCCCTACTACTATAGGAAGTATTGATTTAGCACCTTTGATTATTATTTTAGGATTAAAATTTATCCAAATATTTTTATCAAATTTAATTTTAGGAAGTTTATAAGTGTTGAAAAAAAGCGTGGTATTACTTTTAGCCGGAGTAGTTTTTGCAAATAGTGCGATGTATTCTTACAAAGAATTAGAGCAAAGACCAAATTCTTTAGCTAAGGATTATTATTTATATCGTTTATTAGAAAAAAATGAATTTAAAAAAGAAGAAGTTGAAGGTTTAAAAGAGCATATTTATCGTTATGCAGGGCGTATTAAAAATGCTATTGAAACGATTATTCCACCTTTGGGATATAATAAAGAATATGAAGCTTGTTATAAATTTAATACGCAAAATATCTTAGATGCTAATGCTACTTGTCAGCTTATAAGATTAAACAGTTTAACTTTTATACAAGATCTTAATACTTCAACGCGTAATGAGATGAAAAAAATTATCCCGCAAGATAATCCAAATTTAGTAAAGCTTTTAGAAGCTTTTAATGCTAAAGATCCTCTAAGTTATGCGGTTTTAAATTATGATAGTGCAAATTTTTATAAAATTTATGGCTTTTTAAAAGATAAAAAGGATTTTTTCTTAGAAAAAGATTTTGTTGATGAGTTAGCAAAAGAAAAAGAATTTACAAATTTTGTAAAAGAAATTATCATTAAGAAAAAAAGTCCATTGATAAGAAAATCTTTGGTCAATGTGGATGCAAATTTAACTTTTCAAGATAATGCTTTTTATCTGGGAGTGAATGCTATTTTAGAAAATGACGATAAAAAAGCACTAGAGTTTTTCCAAGTAGCAAAAGATACTTTTAAAAGTAAGCCTTTAGTAGATAATGCAAATTTTTGGATTTATTTAATCACTCAAGATAAAAAGTATCTTGATGAGCTTGCTCAAAGTGATTCTTTAAATATTTATAGTCTTTATGCAAGAGAGTTAAAAGGCTTGCCTTTGCCTAAAATAGAAAAATTAAAGCCAAAAAAACAAAAAAATGACTTTGATATGAAAGATCCTTTTGCTTGGCAAAAACTTGCAAAAGAAATTGCAAAAGGTGCTCCTAATGAGCTAGAAAAGCTTGCAAAAGATTTTTATACTAAAGAAAATATCGCTATTTATGCTTATATTAAAGAAAGAGCTGAGGGTTTTAAAAAACATTATTTTATTATGCCTTATTTTGAGTATTTAAAAGATTATTCTACACAAAGAAAGGCTATGATTTTAGCTTTAGCTAGACAAGAAAGCCGTTTTATCCCAACAGCTATTTCAACCTCTTATGCTTTAGGTATTATGCAATTTATTCCATTTTTAGCTAATCATATAGGCAATAAAGAATTGCAAATTCCAAATTTTGACCAAGATATGCTTTTTGACCCAAAAACAGCTTATACTTTTGCAAATCATCATTTAGATTATTTAGAATCTAAACTTAATTCTCCGGTATTTGTGGCTTATGCTTATAATGGAGGTATAGGATTTACCACTAGAATGCTTAAAAGAGAAGATATGTTTAGAGCAGGAAAGTACGAGCCATTTTTATCTATGGAACTTGTTCCTTATGCAGAAAGTAGGGTGTATGCTAAAAAGGTTTTAGCTAATTATATTGTGTATTTGCATCTTCTGAACGATAATACACCGATTTCGAAATTTTTTGAAACTTTAACTCAAAACACTGATTCTCAAAACACAAATCAAGTTTTAAAATAGGTTTTTGTACCAACTCATCAAGGGTGATTTTGTAATAACTTGCATAATCACTTTTGATGATATATTTAAACAACTCATCGTTTTTATCTAAGGTTTTTAAGTTAGTTTTTTCTCCATCAATGAGTATTGAAATTTGTTCTTGTTTGATATTGATATTTGGTAAAAAACTAAGCACAAAAACTTCTTTTTGGCTTTTTTCATCTAATACAGGATTTAGATAACTTAACAAAGCTACTACTCTATTATCTTTATAATTAAAATTGATTTTTTGTGCATACATAAGAGTTTGACTTTTTAAATCGATTTCACTTTGTTTTTGGGTTTTATTTGAGCATGCAGTAAAAATAAGTGTTAAAAAAATAATCATATAAATTTTTTTCATTTTTTATTCCTAATTTTTTTATAATTATAAGCTTTTAACTTTTAAAAAGATATAATTTTGTTTATTTTTTTTGATTTAAGGAAGTTATGAAAAGATTAGCAATGGCTTTTAGTGGGCCTTCCAATTCAGGTAAAACAACTTTAATAACTCAAGTTGCTAAATATTTTATGGAACAAAATTATAAAGTATGTATTATAAAACATGATCCAAAAGATAAAGCAAGTTTTGATATAGCAAAAAAAGATAGTTTTAAATTTTTTCAAAGTGGTGCTGATGTAATGGTTTTAAGCCCTACAAGGACAACTTTATTTACACATTCTCCAAGTACTTTAGATGAAGCTATTTCCAAACTAGGGGAATTTGATTTTTTATTTATAGAGGGCTTAAAAACCTTAGATATGCCAAGAATTAGTGTTTTTTGCAAAGAAGTAGATGAGAGCTATTTTGCTTATTCTAAGGCTATTGCAAGCTATGAAAAAATCGAAAATAAAAATTTAACTTGGCTTTATTTGGATGATTTAGAAAGTATTTGTGATTTTATATTAAAAAATTCAAAAAAAGTATAGGGGTAAAATATGCAAGAATTAATTAGCGATATACAAAAAGCAGTGATTGAAATTTCAAAAGAACTTAGATATTTAAAAGATTTTGATTATACTACTTCTCAAAATGCCACTGGAGATAATCAATTAAAACTTGATGTAAAAAGCGATGAGATCATTACTAGAATTTTAAAGCAAAGCAAAGGTATAAAAAGCTTAATTAGTGAGGAAAAACAAGAGCAATTATTAATTAATAAAAATGAAAAATATGTTGTTGCTTATGATCCTTTAGATGGCTCATCTTTGGTAGATGTGAATTTTGCTATAGGTTCTATTTTTGCTATTTATGAGCAAAAGGCTAGTGCAAAAAATCTAAAAGCGGCAGTTTATGCTATTTATGGTGTGCGTTTAGAGCTTATAGTATGCATAGATACTCCTAAGCTTTATAGGTTAAATGAAAATGATGAATTTGTTTTTGTTAAGGATTTAAAATTAAACGAAAAAGGCAAATTAAATGCAAGTGGTGGGACACAAAAAAATTGGTCAAATACTCATAGAGTTTTTATAAAAGCTTTATTTGATGAAGGATATCGCTTAAGATATTCAGGTGCTATGGTGAGTGATTTACACCAAATTTTACTCAAAGGTGGAGGATTATTTTCATATCCTGCAACAAGTGATGCACCAAATGGAAAATTAAGAGCATATTTTGAGGTATTTCCTTTTGCTTTTATTTTTGAAAAAGCAGGAGGGCTTTCTACTAATGGAGAAAATGATTCTTTGCTTGATTTAGAATTTGAAAAAATCCATGCAAGTACGCCATGCTTTTTGGGTTCAAAATATGAAATTGAAAAACTAAAACAAGCTTATAAAGGGCTTTAATGGCTGAAGTTAAAGATGAATTTGAACTAGCTTTGGAAGTTAAAAAAAACGAACTTCAAACTTGTCAAAACGATAAAAACTTAAAATCTTGTTTACCTTGCTCTATGGTTTTTGAATGCTCTTTAAGAAAAGAGTATATTGATGCAGTTTATAAGAGTATGTCTAAAGGTAAAGAAGGTGGATTTGATTTTTAATTAAAGGTTTAAAATGCGTTATATTACTACTCCGATATATTATGTAAATGATGTAGCACACATAGGTCATGCTTACACTACGATTATAGCAGATACTTTGGCTAGATTTTATCGCTTGCAAGGAGAAAAAACATTCTTTTTAACAGGTACAGATGAACATGGCCAAAAGATAGAGCAAGCTGCTAGTGCTAGAAATTTTACCCCTAAAGAATATGCAGATGAAATTAGTTCTAAGTTCAAAAAACTTTGGGATGAGTTTGAAATTTCTTATGATTATTTCATTAGAACTACAGATGAAAATCACAAATTAAGTGTGCAAAAAGCATTTAAAAAAATGTTTGATAAAGGTGATATTTATAAAGGAACTTATGAAGGCTTTTATTGTGTTTCTTGTGAGAGTTATTTTACCCAAACTCAGCTTGTAAATGAGTGTCATTGTCCAGATTGTGGTAAAAAAACACAGCTTTTAAAAGAAGAAAGTTATTTTTTCAAGCTTTCTAAATATCAAGATCAAATTCTTAAATGGTATAAAGAAAAAGAGCCGATTTTACCTAAAAATAAGGCTAATGAATTAATCCACTTTGTAGAAAGTGGTTTAAAAGATCTTTCTATTACAAGAACGAGTTTTGAATGGGGTATAAAGCTTCCAAAAGAACTAAATGATGAAAAACATGTGGTATATGTTTGGCTTGATGCTTTGATGAATTATGTGAGTGCTTTGGGTTATGGACTTGATGATAAAAATATGGATCTATGGCCTGCTCATATTCATTTTGTAGGTAAAGATATCTTGCGTTTTCATGCGGTGTATTGGCCTGCGTTTTTGATGAGTTTAGAACTCCCTTTGCCTAAATTTGTAGCAGCACATGGCTGGTGGACTAAAGATGGTGAAAAAATGAGCAAATCTAAAGGTAATGTAGTAGCACCTAAAGAAGTAGCAGATACTTTTGGTTTAGAAGCTTTTAGATATTTTTTACTCAGAGAAGTTCCTTTTGGCAATGATGGGGATTTTTCACAAAAAGCATTAATCACTAGAATCAATGCAGAATTAAGTAATGAGCTTGGAAATTTATTAAATAGAATTATCGGCATGAGCGCTAAGTATTCTCAAAATATTATTGATTGTAAAGATGTGAATTTGTATTTTAATCAAGAATTAAGTGAATGTAAAGAGTATTTAGATAATGCAATCAATGCTTTAGAAAATATCCAGCCAAATCGCTATTTAGAAGAGCTTTTTAAGGCTTTATCTTTAGCAAATTTAAGTATTAGTAAGTATGAGCCTTGGAATTTAATTAAAAATGATCAAATGCAAAAAGCTAATGCCTTAGTAGCTTTATGTGCTAATATTTTAACAAAAGTTACTATTTTACTTTCGGCTGCTATGCCAAAAACAGCTTTAAAAATCGCCAAAGCTTTAAATTTTGAAATTTCAAACGAAAACTATCAAAAACTAATTTTAAATAATCAATTATGCGATTTAAAATCAAGTGCATGTGAAGCTTTATTTCCAAAAGTTGAATTAACACAAGAAAACAAAAAAGAAGAAAAAGTAGAAGAGAAGCCAAGTTTAGCTCAAATTAAAATTGATGATTTTAAAAAAATTGAAATTAAAGTAGCACTAGTAAAAGATTGTCAAAATATAGAAGGCAGTGAAAAGCTTTTAAAATTTCAACTTGAACTTGAAAATGGCGAACTAAGACAAGTGCTTTCGGGTATTGCTAAATTTTATAAAGCTAGTGAGTTAATAGGTAAGCAAGTTTGTGTCATTACCAATCTAAAAAAAGCTAAAATTTTTGGCCATGAAAGCCAAGGTATGATTTTAAGTGCAGAAAAAAATGGTAAATTAGTTTTAATTAGCCCACAAAGCTTTATCGAAAATGGAGCTTTAATAGGCTAGATGAATATTTCTAATTTTATTGAGCTTGTTAATGCCCAAGTTTTAAACTATGGAGCAACTTCTAGTGTTTATGATTTTAGTATAGATTTAAACAAAGTCAAACAAGCAAGTGTATTTTTTGCTAAGAATAATGAACAAGCTAGTTTTGCTATAAAACTTGGAGCTTATGTTATAGTAAGCGAGGAGAAATTAAATCTTGAAGATAAAGATGTGTTTTATCTTCAAGTTGATGATCTTGAAGAAGCTATTTTTAGGCTTTTTAGATTTTTATGTGAAGAAAAATCTTATGAATTTATATATTGCAATCATGTAGAATTAAAATTTGCAAAAGCCTTTAATTTTAAAGCCTTAAATTCAAATATTTTATTAGATTTTGATCTTTTAAAAAATTCTAAAGAAAAAACTTTCTTTTGCTCTGATGATGAAAAATTTATTTTAAAATTAAAATCAAATTTTCATACCTTAAAAGCTTGTAAATATGAAATTTTAGGTTCAAAATCTTTATTTCAAACGAGTTTGCTTTGTAAAAATTTGTATTTTAAGGATTTAAAATTTGCATTTTTTTATGCAGATATTTTTGCTAGTTTTATTGAATTTATAGAAAGTCAAAAATTACCCTTTAGTTTTAATGATAAAAAATTAGAACTTTTTAAAGCCTATTTTTTAAACTCAAAAAATGAAATTTGTGCTTTTGGAGGTAGCTCTAGGGTGATTTTACTCGTGGAAAATGATGAGGATTTTGACTTTATAGCACAAAAACTTCAAGACACTAAGGGTTTTAAAACTGCATTAAAAAATTCTTTATTTTGTGATTTTTCTTATACAAATTTAAAAGAATTAAAAAATTTTCTTGACTTTAGATATTGCTTGATAAAAGAAAACATAGAAGACTTTTTGGAATGTTTTTTTGTCTATGAAAAAAATATTAATTTATTTGATTAAAAAAATATATACTTTAAAAAGCTATATTTCTAATTTTATTTTATTAATTTAAAGGAAAAAATATGAAAAAATTTTTATTTTTAAGTTTATTTGCTGCAGCTGCATTGAATGCTGAAATTTTAGTTTATGGCCCAGGCGGTCCAGCTCCTGTTTTAAAAGAACTTGCTAAACAATTTGAAGCAAAAAGCGGAGAAAAAGTTATCGTTAATGCAGGGCCAACACCTAAATGGATCAAACAAGCCAAAATGGATGCTGATATCATTTATTCTGGTAACACATCTATGATGGATGGATTTGTTAAAGCTATGTCAAAACAAATCAAAATACAAGATGTTCAAGTTTTAAATGCTAGAGGTTCAGGTATGATAGTAAGAGCTAATAACCCTAAAAAAATTAAAAAATTTGAAGACCTTTTAAAAGATGGTGTTAATGTTATGGTAGTTGATGGAGCAGGGCAGGTTGGCTTGTATGAAGATATGGCTTTAAAAACAGGAAAAATCGAAAACCTAGAAAAACTTAGAAAAAACATCAAAGTGTATGCTAAGAATTCAAAAGCAGCAGTTGATGAGTGGAAAAATAATCCAAATATCGATGCTTTAATTATTTGGACACATTGGATTAAAGCAGTTGGTGAGAAAGAAAATAAATTTATAAAAGCAGATAAAAGCTCAATTATTTATAGAGCTGCTGAAATAGTACCAACACAAAAAGGTTTAAAAAATCCAAAAGTAACTGAATTTATAGAATTTACACAAAGCAAAGAAGCGCAAAAAGTATGGGAAAAAGAAGGTTGGTTAGCTAAATAAATTAAGTTAAAGCATTTTACTTTAATGTAAAATGCTTTTTAAATTATTTTTCGTTAATTTCTGCTTCGATGCTAATTTGTACTTCATCGCTAAGTGTTAAGCTAGAGGTATCTGGAGCAAATTTAAAATCACTTCTTTTAATTTGTCCTTGTAAAGTAAATCCTGCCTTTTCTTTACCACTATCTGTTTTAATAACCCCACCAATTTCAGTATCTAAAACAATATCTTTACTTACACCAGCAATATTTAAAGAGCCATACATCTTACCTTTTTCATTAGAAATTTTTTCATATTTGCTCATAGTAAAAGTGATGTTTGGGTGAGTTTTTGCTTTGAAAAAATCATCTTGTTGTAAATGGGCATCTCTTGCTTTATTTTCAGTATTTATAGAAGCAACTTTTACATTTGCTTGAAGTTTATTAAATTCAAATTTAGTACTATCAAAATCAACCACTGCATCATAGTCTTTAAAATTTCCATTTACATTGCTAATTTGTAAATGCTTGATTTTAAAAGCTACATTTGTATGAGCTTTATCTAGAATAAATTCTTTACTTAAAGCATTGCTTGCTAAAATTGAAGCAGCTAAAAATGAACCAAGTAGTATTTTTTTCATTAATTCTCCTTTTTTAATTTGTAAAATCTATTATACAAACAAAAATAAAATGAAAGTAAATTTTAAATGTACTCTATAAAATCTTTCATATGGGCTTCTTTAAAGCCTTTTAATCTTAATAAACAACTATCACATTTACCACAAGCTTTATCTTCTCTTTCATAGCAAGACCAAGTGTATTCTAAGGCTACCTTTTCTTTTAAGGATAATTCAACTATTTGTCCTTTGCTTAGATGAACTAATGGGGTTTTAATTGTAACATTACAAGTTTTTGTTGTGCCTTCATTGATAAACTCACTTGCTTTTTGTATGAAATTTGCACTACAATCAGGATAACCACTGCTATCTTCTTGCACTACTCCTATGAAAATACTTTCGCATTTTTCTTTTTCAGCTATGGCTCCTGCAATAGATAAAAAAATGCCATTTCTAAAAGGAACATAAGTATTTGGAACTTCTTTTTCGTGTAGCTTTTCTTTGGGAATTTCTAAATTTAAATCCGTTAAAGAATTACCACCAATATTTGCTATAAATGAAACATCTAAAATATATTTTGTTTTTATATTAAGTTTTTCACAAATTCTATTAAAACATTCTCTTTCTTTAAGCATGGTGCGTTGATTGTAATCAAAATGCAAAGCAATGATTTCATATCCTTCTTTTTTGGCTAAATATGCACATAAAGTACTATCCATACCACCACTTATAATACAAAGAGCTTTTTTCATACTTTTCCTTAATTTTGATATAATTTGAAATTATAAAATCAAAAGGATAATAATGATTTTTTGCGAAGAAGAAATGGATATTTCTTTTCTTGAAAAAATTGCTCAAAAAATGAGTGATCAAAATATAGAACTTGTTTTGGTAGATGAAAAAACCATGCATGAAATTAATCTTAACCAAAGAGGAGTAGATAAAACTACAGATGTTTTGTCTTTTCCTTTAGTGCAAAATTGTGAAAATTTGCTTGGCAGTATTGTGATAAATTTAGATGAAGTAAGTAAAAAAGCAATGGAATATAAACACAGCAATGAAGAAGAGATGGCATTGCTTTTTATACATGCTATGCTTCATTTGCAAGGTTATGATCATGAGGTAGATCAAGGACAAATGAGACAAAAAGAACAAGAATGGATTGAGTATTTTAAACTACCAAAAAGTTTAATTATAAGAACACAAGAAGGGGATTGAATGATTAAAAAAATAATATTAAATTTAGGTTTATGTGCGAGTTTATATGCATATAATGAAAATACATTTACATTAAATATTTTAGAAGGAAAGGAATTTGATATTCACTTATATAGTTCCATTAAAAGTAACACTAGTTATGGTTTTGTCCAAACAAAACAAAAACAATACAGTTTTTGGGGTAGTGCTAAGAATGATGAATATTATATAGATATAGCAGATTTTGGAACTTGCGTTTTAAAAGATATGCATAAAAATAAATTTGATGCTTTATGTAAAATAGATGAAGCAAAAAAAGAATTTAGTTTTTTAGCCAGCAAGACAAATACGATGATTAATCAGCTATCACTTAAAGAACAAAAACAACTAGATGCTAATAAAACTATAGAATTTGACTTTAGTGAAGATATTTTAAAATCAACAAGTAAAAATGAAAAATTAAATAAAATTATTGATGACTTTAATGAGAATTTAGATAAAAATTCGTTAAAACAAAAAGCAAAAGAAAGCTTTGAAAAATGGAGTAAAGAAAACATTTCTAATAATGAGTTTTTTTCTCAAGCTTATATGTTTTATCAAGATGAGCATATTATCTCTTTAGGAAAAAATATTTATGAATATAAAGGTGGTGCTCATGGTATGACTAATTTTTTAAGAAAAACTTATAGTATTGATGATATGAAACTTATAAATATAAAAAATGAGTTAAAAATAGAAAGTGAAGATTTTCAGAATATGATTAAGCAAAAGATTTTAAGTTTATACAGTGAAAATGAATTATTTGATATTAAAGAACTTAAAATGAGTGAAATTTTTGAAGTAAGAAAAGATGGATTAAATTTTATATGGGAACCTTATGAGATAGCTCCATATTCAACAGGAGCAGTTGAAGTTTTTATAAGTTTTGATGAATTAAAACCTTTTTGGAAGAAAAATTCAAAACTTGCTTATTTGAGTAAAATCAAATAAGCATTTAATCATCAAATTTTTGTCTTAAAATTGTTCCATTATCGTCTATGTAAAGCTTCATTTGATTGTTTAGTTTGATTTTATAATAAGAAATTTTTCTTTCTATTTCTATGATTGCTGTATTAGGGTAGATATTTTTGATGGTATTTTGTATTGTTAAAGGTAAAATCGCATAATTTAACGAGCTAAAATTTTCAGCCTCTTTAAATTCTCCATTAAGTGAAAACTCAATCTCACTTCCATCGCTTAAATAAATCTCATAAGAATAACCATCTTGTTCTACTAGGCCTATTTCTGCATTAAAATAATCTTTGATAAATTGTTTGATATTTACCGGTAAAGAATCAGGTGCTATAACTATACCTGCATTAAGGGTATTTAGAGTGATCAAAAAAGCAAAAGCTAGTTTTTTCATTTTTAACCTTATTTTATTTTTTGACGATATTGTATCTTATTAGTGTGAATTTTATGTGTAAGCTAGAATTTAAATAGCTTTTTGTTATAATTATTAAAAATACAAAGTAGGGTAATGATAGCTTCTTTTCTAATTGCTTTAAATATTGTGATATTTGTCTTTGTGAATTATCTTTATTTTGGATCCTTAAATTTAGATGCTATTTTAGGTTTAAATTTATTTTTCTTCCAAGGATTTTACTGGCAAATTCTAAGCTCAATGTTTATGCATGGAAATTGGCCTCATTTGATTTTAAATATGATAGTGCTTTTTCAATTTGGCTCTATGCTGGAAAAATACTTAAAAAGCTTTAAATTTGCTTTGCTTTACTTAATTGGCGGAATTCTTTGCTCTTTGCTTAGTGTTTTTTATGTGTATTTAAGCTTTGATGGTAGTTTTGTAAACGTAGTGGGCGCAAGTGGTGCCATATGTGTTTTAATGGGATATTATGCATATTTGGATAAAACCGCCACTAAAGGACTTATCGTAGCTATATTATTAATGAGTTTTATACCTATTTTTATGGGTGTAAATATAGCTTGGTATGCACATATTTTTGGCTTTATATGCGGATATCTTTTGGGTAAATTTAAGGTTATAAAATGAAATATATCTATTTTATCCGTCATGCTAAGGCTCAAAAAGAAAACTACGAACAAGATTTACAACGAGAGCTTAGTTCTAGTGGAAAAGATGATCTAAAAACTATGATTTATAGGATTAAAGATTTAGAATTTAAAGCCCAAAGTATCTTTTCAAGTCCTGCTAGGCGTTGCATAAAAACAGCGCAAAAACTCTGCAAAAGTTTTTCTTTAAAAGAAAAAGATATCAAGATAGAAAAAAACTTTTATGATGGTAATTTAGAAGATGTATTAAATTTTATAAAAGAATTAAAAGAGAGTAGGGTAGTGCTAATTATGCATAATCCTTTATTGCAAGAACTTTGTGAATATTTAGCTCATATAGATTTAGAAAACTTTCCAACTTCTGCTATTTTATGTATGCAATTTGATATAAAAGAATTTAAAGATATAAAAGAACACAGTGGGGAAGTTGTGTTTTTTGATTATCCTAAAAGTCAAGAAAATAACTAATCTACATTTTTAAACTTCAATTTTATTTAAGCAAAAATACAAACTAAAATTTAGTTGAAATAAAAAATATACATCTTTAGTCTTTCATAGTTACATAAAATAACTTATAATATTTTTCAAAAAATTATACTTATTTTTTTATGGATAAGTTATTTTCACTCAAAAATTAAAATGCTTTAAAATACTATATTATATGTGTTTTAAAATACATTTTACTTATGAAAGAACAGATAAATATAAAAGTTTGAAAATTATAGTTTTCAATACAAAATATATATAATTTCAAGATTTTACTATTTATCATATAATTTTACATATATATTAAGTTTAAGTTAAAATATTTTTATAGACTAAAAAAGCTAAAATGATGAGTAAAAAGGAAAATAAATATAAAAGTTTAGCTTGTATGGAATTTTTGGTTTTATTTGGATTTTTGGATTAATCTTGAAAGTTGTCTTGCTAAAAGTTTGGCACTATTTTCATCTTTGCTAAGTTTTTTCATATTTTCTCTAAATTCATAAAGTCTTTTTTCTTGTGCAAAGTCATTTGAAGTATTATTTTGTTTTGAGGTATTGCTTTGGTTTGCTTGCTTTTGCGCGGTTTTTTTCTTAAAAAACATATTATCACCCTATTTTGTTTTTATAATTATAGCTTGATATTTTTTAAGTAATATTTTTTTATAATTTTTATATTAATTTTAAAGGAAAAAAAGTTTGAAAACCATAGGTTTAATAGGTGGAATGAGTTATGAAAGCACACTTAGCTATTATGAAATAATCAATAAATTAACAAATGAAAAATTGGGAAAATTACACAGCGCTAAGATAGTTTTAACTAGCGTTGATTTTGAAGAAATAGAAGAATGTCAACGCAAGAATGATTGGCAAAAAGCAAGTGAAATTTTAACCCAACATGCCCTACTTTTGCAAAAATGCGGAGTTGATTTTATATTAATTTGTACTAATACTATGCATAAATGTTATGAAAATATACAAAAAAACATTCAAATTCCTATCTTACATATAGCTAAAGCTATGCTTTTAGAGCTTCAAGAGCAAAATATCAATAAAGTATTATTGTTAGGGACAAAATACACTATGCAAGAAGATTTTTATAAACAACTTTTAATTAACTCAAAGATCGAAGTTTTTATTCCCAAAAATGATGATATTTTAAAGCTTAATGATATTATTTTTAATGAGCTTTGCAAAGGTATTATAAATAAAGACTCAAAAAAATATCTAGATGATTTGATTGCTCAATTTCCGGAGGTTCAAGGAGTAATTTTGGGTTGTACTGAACTTGGTTTAATTGTAAAAGAAAGCTCTAAAAAGCTATTTGATAGCGCATATATTCATGCAAAAATGGCTACTTTGAAAGCCTTGGAGAATGAGTGATGAAATATCCTCTAGATTGTGAAGAAAATTTTGAAAAGTCCTTTTTATTTTGGCTTTGTAGATATGTGAAATTTAAGCTTAATTCTTTATCAAATAAGGAATTAAAAGACCCTCAAGCTTTGGCTGTAGTAAATTTAGCCTTAAGCAAGGGTGTTAAAAATATACAAGAACTTGATGCTTATGTAAAAAAAGTAAGAAATGCAGGACTTAGCGGTGTAAATACGTATTTTAATCCTTTGAAAAAACTTTATGAGTATTTGTTATTTTATAAGCTTTATTCGCTAAAACAAATTGATGAAGAGCTTTTAGTGGAAATTTTAGCAAGTATTAGTGCTTCTTTATCTGATGCGAGTAAGAAAAATTATCGCATAGCTGTGATTAATTTTTTTGCATTTTTAGATAAACAAAATGAAGAAGATCAAAAAGCGCATATTTTTGATATTAATCTTAAAAATTGGGCAGGTATAAGTGGTTCTAAAGGAGTTAAACTGCCTGAATATATGAACGAAGATGAAGTGAGTAAATTTTTAGATGCTATTGATAATACAGATTTTAAAAGCAACACTATACGCAATCGTTTGATTATTAAAATCATCATTTTTACAGGAATTAGGGTTAGCGAGGCTATTAATATAAAATTAAAAGACATTAGCGAAGAAAATGATCTTTATATCATACGTATTAGAGCTAAAGGCAATAAATACCGCGTTGTGATGATTAAAAAAGAGCTTATAGAACATCTTTTAAAAGATGTAAGAGTAAATTATCTTTCTTGTGATGGACTTTTATTTGTCAATCGCAATGGCAAAGCCTTAACCCAAGCTTATGTTTCGCGTATAGTAGAACAAATTTTATTTAAAGCAGGAATTCGCAAGCAAAAAAACGGAGCTCATATGCTAAGACACACTTTTGCTACCCTACTTTATAAAAAACAAAAAGATTTAGTTTTAGTCCAAGAAGCACTAGGCCATGCAAGTTTAAATACTTCAAGAATTTACACACACTTTGACAATGAAAAACTAAAATTAGCTGCAGAAGTAGCAAAAAAACTTCACGATAGAACTTAAATTTTTATAAAAAAATCCGATATATCCTTAAAGAAAGGATATATCATGCAAATAAATGATTATGCTAGTAAAATTAATCCTTATATTTTAAACACTCAAAAAGAAGAAAAAGAAAGTAAAGAGAATAAGAATTTTATAGAATTTAGGTTTACACAAGGTGTGAAAGAGCTTGAAAAAAGTGTTAAAGATAATCAAAATAACAGTGAATCTGAAGATCAATTAAGCAAGCTTTATAGCGAGTTAGCTAAGATACAAGCTAAAATTGCAGAATTAAATGCAAAATTACAATCAAGTCAAGATCCGCAAAAAGCTCAAATGATTAATTCTCAAATTCAAAGTTTAAATGCACAAATGCAAAGTATATATGGTCAAATCATGCAAATACTTTCTCAAGCTATGCAAAGTATGCAATGATTTTAATGTTTTTTAGCATTTAAAAACACACTAAGAATGATTAAGGCAAAAGCAAAAAGATCAATCACACTATAAATAGTTCCTAAAAATAAAAAACTCATAAAAGCAGCAGCCACAGGTTCTATACAAGCTATCATACTAGCTTTAAAAGCTCCTATTAATTCAACTCCTTTTAAGTATAAACAAAAAGCCCCTATTGTACCTATAAATACAATCGCGCTCATAGCCAAAAAGGAATTTAAAGAAAAATCATGTTTTGGGATATTTCCTTGTAATAATATAAAAAGCAAAAAAGAAGCAAATAAACTAGCCAAACCCATGATTAAAAATAAGCCATATTTTGCTATGATAAGCCTAGCACTCAAAGAATAAAACGCCACTCCAAGAGCTCCAAAAAAAGCCCAAATAACACCTCTTATATCAAGTTTTAAGTTGTTAATATCTCCATTTGTTATAAGTAAAAATAAGGCAAAAAGTATTAAAAGCAAAGCGATTAGCTCTATTTTTTTAGGTAAAATTTTATTTTTAAAACACATAAAAAGCATTATGATTAATGGTGCGTTGTATTGTATCATCGTGGCGGTTCCTGCATCGGTATAATAAATAGCCTTAAAATAACCATATTGAGTTATCAATAAACCAAAGATAGAAAAAATCAAAAGAGAGCTAAGTTCTTGTTTTTGCTTTAGTAATTTTAGTTTGAAATTTTTTACACCCAAAATTATTAAAATAATGCCGGTAAAAAGCAAACGATAAAAACTCACCCATTCAGCAGAATAATGATTTTTAAACAAATACTCAGCCAAAACCCCACTTATAGCCCAAAATATCCCACCAAGTATGACTAGAAAAACTCCCAAAAAACACCTTTAATCTTATTAATTTATATAATATTTGTAGTAAAATATTATTATATCATTATGTATATATTTTAAGGAAAATTAATGACTTATTTAGAGATTGATGGTGTTGAAAAATTAAATGGAGAAGTGATAATAAGCGGTGCAAAAAATGCAGCACTTCCTTTGATAGCTTCAAGTATTTTAGCTAAAAATGAAGTTCAAATTTCAAATTTACCAAATGTAGCAGATATTTGCACCCTACTTTCTTTGCTTGAAAATTTAGGAGCAAATTATACTTTTAAAGACAATTTTGCAAAAATAAATACAAAACATTTAAATAAAACCATAGCAAAATATGACATCGTGCGTAAAATGCGTGCTTCTATACTTACCTTAGGGCCTTTACTAGCTAGATTTGGAAATTGCGAAGTTTCTTTACCTGGAGGTTGTGCTATAGGCCAACGCCCTATTGATTTACACCTTTTAGCTTTAGAAAAAATGGGAGCTAATATTGAGATTAAACAAGGTTATGTAGTAGCTAGTGGAGAGCTTAAGGGTGCTGATGTGATGTTTGATAAAATCACTGTTACAGGTAGTGAAAATATCATCATGGCAGCAGCTCTAGCTCATGGTAAAACTAGACTTTTAAATGTTGCTAAAGAGCCTGAAGTAGTGCAACTTTGTGAGGTTTTAGCTAGAGCTGGGCTTGATATACAAGGCATAGGATCTTCTGAGCTTGAAATTTATGGCACAAGTGGAGAGCTTTTAGAATTTAAACCTTTTGAAATCATTCCTGATCGTATTGAAGCAGGAACTTATCTGTGTGCAGGGGCTATCACTAACTCAAAAATCACTCTAAAAAAAGTCAATGCAAGCCATCTTAGCGCAGTTTTGGCAAAGCTAGAGCAAATGGGTTTTAGCTTTGATATTAATGAAGATAGTATTAGTATAAATCCTGCTAAAGAAATCAAACCAGTTGAAATTTTAACTAGCGAATATCCAGGTTTTCCAACGGATATGCAAGCACAATTTATGGCTTTAGCTTTAAAAGCAAATGGTACAAGCATTATTGATGAAAGATTATTTGAAAATCGTTTTATGCATGTAAGCGAGCTTTTAAGAATGGGAGCCGATATAAGATTAAACGGGCATATTGCTACTATAAATGGCACTAAAGAGCTTTTGGGTGCTGATGTTATGGCTACTGATTTGCGTGCATCTTCTGCTTTGATTTTAGCGGCTTTAGCAGCTAAAGGCACAAGTAAAATTCATAGAATTTATCATCTTGATAGAGGGTATGAAAATTTAGAAGAAAAATTTAAAAAACTAGGTGCAAGTATAAGAAGGCTAGAAGAATGAGAGATATTTTTACAACTTTAGATTTTTTAAAAGAACAAATCAAAGCAAAAAATGAATTTCAAAGAGTAAATTTGACGCAAGCTTTGGGGTGTATTTTATATGAAGATGTTTTTGTGAAAAAAAACCTACCTGCTTTTGATAATTCCGCCCTAGATGGTTATGCATTAAATTATACACATAAAAATGAATTGCTAGAAATAAAAGGAAGCATTTTAGCAGGCGATAAAAATGATTATATTATAGAAAAAAATGAATGCTATAAGATTATGACAGGAGCTAAAATTCCTCAAAATGCAAATACCATTTTAATGTTTGAAGAAGCTTTGCTTGAAGATGAAAAACTCAACGCTAAAAACGCTAAAGAAAACAATGCCATTCGTTTTAAAGGTGAGGAAGCAAAGCTTGGAGAACTTTTGTTTAAAAAGGGACAAAAAATCACTTCAGGTATGATAGCTATGCTTGCTGCTCAAGGAATTTATGAGCTAAAAGTCATTAAAAAATTGCGTGTTGGGATTTTTTCAAGTGGAGATGAGCTTGTAGAGCCTTGGGAAAATGCTGATGAATACAGCATATATAATGCAAATGCTTTTGGAATTTATGCTATTTTGCAAGATTATGCTGATGTTGAGTATTTAGGACTTATAAAAGATGATTTAAATGCATATAAAAAGCTTTTAAAAAATAAAGAATTTGATATGCTTATAAGCAGTGGTGGGGCTAGCGTGGGTGAGGCTGATTTTATCAAACAAGCTTTGCTTGAGTGTGATTTTAGCCCTATTTTTGAAAAAGTAAATGCTAAACTTTGCAAGCATGTAAAACTTTTTAGCAAAAGCGATACGCTTTTTCTAGCCCTACCAGGAAATCCTTTAGCTTCTTTAGTTTCAACGCATATTTTTGCAAAAAATATACTCAATTTACTTTATGGTAAAGAACTTTTGGAATTTGATAAAGCAAGATTGACTAAAGATTTAAATTTCAAAGGCCAAAGAAATGATTTTGCTTTTGGAAAATTAGTCGATGGGTATTTTAAACCAAGTGAAGCTAAATTTGGCTCAGGTATGCTAAAACCTTTATGTGAAAACACACATATTTTAATCACGCAAATTGATGACATAAAATTAGCAAAAGATCAAGAAGTTAAAGTTTTAAAAATTTAATAGGGTATTACACTACCCTATTTTGAATGATTAACTTCTTGCTTTATCTAAGGTTTTAAAAAGATTGTTTAAGATATTTTCTTCATTTTTTTGGTATTTGCTTTGGCGTAATTTCTCCCAAGCATATACACTATAATCTTTAGAAATCGAACCTATATTTAAATCTGTATTACTAAAAGCATTGTTGCTATCTTTTTTATACTCTTTTTCTTCTTTGTCTTTAAGTGCATTAAGTGTAGCTTGAAATTCATCTGAAGATGTGTTTTTTTCTTTGATTTTTGTCATATTATTTAGGGCTAGCGGACTATTTTTATCATTTACTTGCATGAGAACTCCTTTTAAAATTTAATAACTATAAGCAAAAAACATTCCTTAATTTTAAAAACTTGACAATAAAATAAAGTTTTGATAAAATCACACTCTACTTTCAAAATGCGGGAATAGCTCAGGGGTAGAGCACAACCTTGCCAAGGTTGGGGTCGCGAGTTCGAATCTCGTTTCCCGCTCCACTTCTTTTAACTAAAATCAAACTTTTTTAATGTATTATACGATTAATATATTTTTATAAAAGGTCGTTGTATTGTTTTTTAAGCAAATCATTCTAGTTTTATTTTTCTATACTTTAAGCTTTGCTTCGAATTTTGATGAAGTAAAATTAGCTTTGATTAAAGAATTTAAGACAAATTATCCACAACTAGAAATCATTTCTTTAGATCTTAACACTCAATCAAGTTTGCCTGCTGATTTTAATCAATATATTTTTTTAAAGCTGGGTAATCATAATTTTGATAGAGCAGATGGTTTTGTAAAGGCTGAATTTAAAACTCCAGAGCAATATAAAAAAAATATATTTTTTAAGTATTTTTTAAAGGCAAAATTAGAAGTTTTGCAAACCACGCGCCCTATTGCGCGCAATGAAAATTTAAGTCCTGCTAGTTTTAAAATTTTAAAAATTCCTTTTGATAAAGCTCCTCAAGGTGTATTAAAAAAAGATGAAATCGCAAATTTAATAGCCAAAAGCAATATAAGAGAAAATATGATTTTAAAATATAATATGTTTAAAACCAAAACCCTTATACAAAGAAATGATTC
The DNA here is from genome assembly GCF_025771295.1 of Campylobacter sp. RKI_CA19_01121. Taxonomy (NCBI): domain Bacteria; kingdom Pseudomonadati; phylum Campylobacterota; class Epsilonproteobacteria; order Campylobacterales; family Campylobacteraceae; genus Campylobacter; species Campylobacter sp. RKI_CA19_01121. The sequence continues at coordinate 82,278 of NZ_JAKMQA010000006.1, read as the reverse complement.
TGTTTATGGGGTTATCAAAGATGGGGATTTAAGCATGATAATAGAATTAAAAGCCTTGCAAAGCGGGAATTTAAACCAAAGAATTCGCCTTAAAAATAAAGATGGAAAAGTCGTGCATGGTAAAGTTATTAGTAAAAATTATGTGGAGCTAAAATGAGAAAAATTTTAGTAGGTATTAGCGGGGCTAGTTCTTGTGAACTTGGTTTTTTATTATTAAAACATTTAAAAGAAAAAGGGCAAATTTATGCCATTATAAGTAAAAATGCAAAAATAAGCTTTACAAAAGAAAATTCTCTTTTAGAAAATATAGACTTTTTGCAACACATAAAAGATAAATTTGAGCTTGAACATGTAAATTTTTTAGATAATGAAGATATTAGTCAATGCGTTGCAAGCGGATCTTTTGGCATAGAAACAACTTTTATCACGCCTTGCTCGATTAATACTTTGGCAAAAATTGCTTGTGGTATAAATGATACTTTACTTACAAGAGCTGCAGGAGTGGCTTTAAAAGAACGCAAAAAACTCATACTTGGAGTAAGGGAAATGCCCTATTCTACTTTAAATTTAGAACAAATGGCTAAACTTTCTAGCTACGGAGTTATCATCGCTCCTCCTGTAATGGCAAGTTATGCTAAGATTGATAATTTGGAAAAATTATATGAATTTATCATAGGAAAATGGCTTGATCTAGCAAATATTGAGCATAATTTATACCAAAGGTGGCAATGATGGCTAGTTGTATATACCCAGGGACATTTGATCCTATCACTAATGGACATTTAGATGTGATCATTCGAGCTAGCAAGATGTTTGAAGAAGTAATCGTTGCCATAGCTAAAAGTGAGAATAAAAAGCCTATGTTTAGCTTAGAGCATAGAGAAAAAATGGTAAAAATTGCTACAAAAGACTTAAAAAATGTTAAAATTACAACTTTTGATAACTTACTAGTAGATCTTGCTAAAAATTTGCAAATAAATATCATTATAAGAGGCTTAAGGGCGGTGAGTGATTTTGAGTATGAATTGCAACTTGGTTATGTAAATCACATGCTTTGGGAAGATTTTGAAACCATATATCTTATGCCAAATTTAAAAAATTCTTTTATTTCAAGCTCTATAGTAAGATCAATTTGTATGTATAATGGCGATGTGAGTAAGCTTGTGCCAAAAGAAATTATACCTTTATTAAAGGAGAGAGATTGTATATAGCTTTTGAAGGGGTTGATTGTGTTGGTAAAAGCACGCAAATAGAGCTTTTAAAAAAATATTTTCATAATGCATTTTTTACTAAAGAACCAGGTGGAAGTGAGCTTGGAGTGCATTTGAGAAAAATTTTATTAGAAAGTAAAATGCAATTTTCTAAGAAGGCTGAGCTTTTGCTTTTTTTAGCAGATAGAGCAAATTTAATCGACATGCATTTAGCGCAAAATAAAAACAAACTTATCATTTCAGATCGTAGTTTTATTTCTAATATGGCTTATGCAAGATGTGATTTTGATCAAAATATTTTATTTGAGTTAAATTCTTTTGCCACAGGTGGACTTTTTCCACAAAAGGTTGTATTTTTGCATGGTTCTAAAGAGCTTATTGAGCAAAGACTTTCTAAAAAAGATCTAGATAGTATTGAAAAAAGAGGGATTGGGTATTTTTTAAATATACAAAAAGCTTTAGAAGAAACTTTAGAGTTTTTAAAAACTAAAATAGATATAAAAATTTTAAAATTAGATGCTTCTTTGAGTATTGAAAATTTACATGAAAAGATTAAGGAATTTATAGATGATTAATGCTTTAAAAGGAATGAAAGATTTACAAGATGGCCAAGCTGTTCTTTATGAAAAAGTAGTAAAAACTTGTGAAGAAGTAGCTAAAAACTATGGTTTTACTTTTATTAATTGTCCGCATTTAGAACTTACTAAGCTTTTTAAAAGAAGTGTTGGGGAAAGTTCTGATATAGTTGGCAAGGAAATGTATGAATTTATTGATAAAGCAGGCAATGATGTGTGCTTGAGGCCTGAAGGGACAGCTGGAGTGGTAAGATCATACATAGAAGCTAAAATGGATAAGGCTCAAAGTGTTAAAAGATGGTTTTACCATGGTTCTATGTTTCGCTATGAAAGGCCACAAAAAGGAAGATTGCGTGAATTTCATCAATTTGGTGTAGAAAGCTTTGGCATAGCAAGTGTATATGAGGATGCGAGTATTATTTTAATGCTAAATGAAATTTTTAAACGCTTAGAAATTCATACAAGCTTGAAAATTAATTCTTTAGGCTGTAAAGAATGTATGGGTGTATATAAAGAAAAACTCATAGCTTTTTTAAATTCTAAAGAAGGTTTTTGTGAGGATTGCTTAAGAAGAAAAGACTTAAATCCTATTAGAGTGCTTGATTGTAAAAATGATCATTGTCAAAGTTTAATCGAAAATGCGCCAAAACTAAGTGAAAATTTATGCCCATGTTGTAAAAAAAATTATGAAAAATTACAAAAACTTTTAAAAGAAAATGATGTTGAGTTTGAATGTGATGAGAAATTAGTGCGTGGACTTGATTATTATTCTAAAAGTGCATTTGAGTTTGTTAGTGATGAAATCGGAGCAAAGGCTGCTGTGGCAGGTGGTGGAAGATATGATAGATTGATTGAATACTTAGATGGTAAAAGTGGCTATGGCGTGGGTTTTGCTATGGGTATAGAAAGGATTATGGCTATTTTAGAGCAAAAACAAAGTGTAAAATCAAGAGAAGGAATTTATCTTTGTGCTATGGATGAAGCTTATATAGATACTATTTTTAAATTAGCAAATACTTTAAGAAAAAAACATAAAGTATATTTAAGTTATGAAGCAAAAAAACTTGCAAAGCATTTAAACCAAGCAGATAATGCTAATGCTAAAATCTTTTTATGTATAGGTGAAGATGAAATGCAAAAAGAAGAGATTTTTTATAAAAATTTAGATAGTAAAGAAAATAAAAATATAAAATTAGCAAATTTGGAGAATGAGTTATGATTGATTATGGTATTAATATTTGGGGTGCAAATAATTTTATCATCGAAAATGGCAAAGTATGTGTAAATCATGGTAAAAAACCTGCCATTATAGATATAGTAAATACTTTGCGCGATGATGGTTATAAGGGGCCATTATTGCTTCGTTTTCCTCATTTAATCCATAAGCAAATTGAGCAAATTTATAATAAATTTGCTAAAGCAAAAAAAGAATTTAACTATAAAGGTTCTTTTAATGCTGTGTATCCTTTAAAAGTCAATCAATACCCAGGTTTTGTAAAAAATTTAGTTAATCTAGGTAAAGAATATAACTATGGCTTAGAAGCAGGAAGTAAGGCTGAGCTTTTACTAGCTATGGCTTATAATAATGAAGGCGCTCCTATAACAGTCAATGGTTTTAAAGATAAAGAACTCATAAATATGGGCTTTATAGCGTGTGAAATGGGTCATAATATCACTTTAACTATGGAAGGGCTTAATGAGCTTGAAGCAATGATTGAAATTGCTAAAAATCGTTTTAAGCCAAAGCCAAATATAGGCTTAAGGGTGCGTTTGCATTCAGCTGGAGTAGGAATTTGGGCAAAAAGTGGAGGTATAAATTCAAAATTTGGTTTAACTTCTACTGAGCTTATTGAAGCGGTAAGTCTTTTAAAAGCTAATAAGCTTTTAGATCAATTTACTATGATACATTTTCATTTAGGCTCACAAATTACTGAAATTCATCCTTTGAAAAAAGCTTTAAATGAAGCGGGTAATATCTACACTGAGCTTAGAAAAATGGGTGCAAAAAATTTAAAAGCTATTAATCTTGGCGGGGGTTTAGCAGTAGAATACTCTCAGTTTAAAAACGAAACAAGCAGAAATTACACCTTAAGTGAGTATGCAAACGATGTTGTATTTATTTTAAAAAGCATAGCAGAACAAAAAAAAGATTTAGAGCCTGATATTTTTATAGAAAGTGGGCGTTTTGTAGCGGCTAATCATGCTGTTTTGGTAGCGCCTGTTTTAGAGCTTTTTTCTCAAGAATACACAGAAAGCAAGCTTTTATTAAAAGATAAAAATCCAAAACTTATTGATGAACTTTATGATTTGTATAAAAACATTAAAGCTTCTAATGCGCTTGAGTATTTACATGATAGTATTGATCATATGGAGAGTATTTTAACCTTGTTTGATTTGGGTTATGTGGATTTACAAGATCGCTCTAATAGTGAAATTTTAGTGCATTTGATTATGAGAAAAGCCATTTCTTTGGTGGGTGATCAAGCTGATTTATCGAGTTTACAAAATGAAGTGCAAGAAAAATATTTAGTGAATTTTTCAGTATTTCAGTCTTTGCCTGATTTTTGGGGTTTAGAGCAAAATTTCCCTATCATGCCACTTGATAGACTCAATAAAAAACCTACAAGAAGCGCAAGCATATGGGATATAACTTGTGATAGCGATGGAGAAATTTCTTATTCTAAAGATAATCCTTTGTTTTTACATGATATTGATGTAGAAGCTGAAGATTATTTTTTAGGATTTTTCTTAGTGGGAGCTTATCAAGAAGTCCTTGGTATGAAGCATAATCTTTTTACACATCCAACCGAAGCTTGTATAAGTATTAATGAAAAGGGTTTTGAAGTAGAAAGCGTACTAGAGGCTCAATCTATTTTAGATACCTTAGAAGATCTTGATTATGATATTCATGCAATTATGGATAATATTAATGAAAAAATTTATGCTTCAAAACTTGTTAATGAAAATCAAAAAAAGCATATTTTGGGTGAAATTTATTTATTTTTAAATGATAATGGATATTTAAAAAGCATAGGTTCTAAATGAATATTTTTAAACTAATCAAAGAAGATTTTTCTATGCCAAAGCAAAAAGATCCTGCATATAGATCTTGCGTGGAATTAGTTTTTAACTATCCTGGTGTTTGGGCTGTGGTAAATTATCGCTTTGCACATTTTTTTTACCAAAAAGGTTTTAAAAAAATAGCAAGGATTATTAGTGGAATTTCGCAGTTTTTTACCGGAGTTGATTTACACCCTGGAGCGCATTTAGGTAGAAGGATATTTATAGATCATGCAAGTGGGGTTGTGATTGGTGAGACTTCTATTATAGGTGATGATGTTTTGATTTATCAAGGTGTTACTTTGGGTGGAACGAGTTTAGATAAAAATACCAAAAGACACCCTACTATAGAAGATGGCGTGATCATAGGTTCTGGTGCTAAAATTTTAGGCAATATTACCATAGGTAAAAATGCAAAAATAGGTTCAAATGCAGTTGTATTAAAAGATGTTGAGCCAAATTTAACAGCTATTGGTATACCTGCTTATATTAAAGAATTTCAAATAAGCCAAAAAGAGAGAATTCAAAAACTAGAGGAAAGAATTAAATTTTTAGAAGAAAAACTAAATAAAGAGGACAAATGATAGCAATTACAGGTGGAGGCACGGGAGGGCATTTGGCTATAGCTAGATGTTTATTGCAAAGTGCAAGAAAACAAGGCATAGAATGTATTTACATAGGAAGTGAAAATGGCCAAGATAGACTTTGGTTTGAAAATGAAAATGGTTTTTATAAAAAATATTTTCTAAGCTCTCAAGGCGTTGTTAATAAAAAAGGCTTAGCTAAAGTTCAATCGTTTTTGCATATTGTAAAACTTGCAAGAAAAACAAAACAAATTTTAAAAGAACATAATATTAAAGTAGTTTTTAGTGTGGGTGGATATAGCAGTGCTCCAGGCGCTTTTGGTGCTTTAATGGCAAATATCCCACTTTTAATCCATGAGCAAAATTCAAAAATGGGAAGTTTAAATTCACTTTTAAAGCCTTTTTCTAAAGCTTTTTTTACTGCTTTTGATGATCAAGTTAATAAAGCAAATACTTTCTTTTGTCCTTATCCTATTAGTGAAATTTTTTCACAAAAAGCAAGAGTGAGAAAAGAATTAAAAAATATTATTTTTCTTGGTGGATCTCAAGGGGCTAAATTTATAAATGATCTTGCCTTAGAAAATGCTTTATACTTTAAAGAAAAAGGCATAAATATCATTCACCAATGTGGTAAGAATGATTATGAAAGATGTAAAAAAGCTTATGAGGATTTAAATGTCAATGTAGAGCTTTTTGACTTTGATAAAAACATTATAGATAAAATTTCTAAAGCAGATTTAGCCATATCAAGATCAGGTGCAAGTAGTCTTTTTGAGCTTAGCGCAAATTTACTTCCTTGTATTTTCATTCCTTATCCATATGCGGCTAAAAATCATCAATACTTCAATGCTTTGTATTTAAAAGAGCGTAATTTATGTGAAATTTTAACCCAAGAAGAAAAACATCAATTTTTAAATTTGGTAGAAAATTTCTCACTAGAAGAAAAATCTTTAGCCTTGCAAGAATTAAAAAGTGAAAATGGTGCAGATTTTATGATAGAAAAAGCAAAGCAAATGGGGTTTATTTAAATAAAATACTCCCCAAACGCACCATATTTGAACCACATTTTATAGCTAGTTCAAAATCCCCACTCATACCCATAGAGCAAATTTTTGCCCCGTGTTTTTGTAAATTTTCATAGATTTTAAAAGTTTGCTCAAAACTTTCTTGAACTTTTTCCTCATCCATAGAACCTATACACATAATACCTATAAGGTTTAAATTTTTACACTCTTCTTGTATTTGCAAATACTCTTCTATGGCCTTATTTTGCTCTATGCCACTTTTAGAACTTTCATTGGCAGTATTTATTTCTAATAAAGTATCTAATTTATAATCAAGTCTTTTATCTACAGCTTTGGCACTTTTTAAGCCATTGCAAGATTGCCAAAGTAACGGGTTTTGTTTGATTAAAAGGTTGATTTTATTGCTTTGAAGATTACCTATAAAATGCCACTTGATTTCTAAATCTTGAAGTTTTTCTTTTTTTAAAGCTAAAGCCTGGACTTGATTTTCTCCAAACTCTACAACACCTTGCTTAAAAAGCTCTCGAATTTGTTCATCTTGAACATACTTGCTAGCTGCTACTAAACGCACATTTTGTTTTATGGTTTTTTCAAAAATACTTTCTAAATTCATCTTTTCCTACATTAATTCATATAATTTTTTACGCTCACTTGAGCTTCCTATACCAAGTTGCATACGATATTTAGTGATAGTTCTGCGCCCTAGTTGCACACTTGGGAATTCTTTTTGAGTGAGTTCAAGAATTTTCAAATCACTCAAAGGTTTTTTAGGATTTTCTTTTTTAATTAAATTACTAAGAAAATCTTTAATAGTTGCATTAGAAGTTTCACCATCATCAACTGCGGTGGTAAAGAAAGACTTTAAGGGTATTAAACCTCTATCACAACTTAAGTATTTATTTGCAATTGCCCTTGAGATGGTAGAAGCATTTCTTTCAAGATCTTGTGCTAAGTCTTTAAGCTGCATAGGTTTAATATCTCCGCCCATGAAAAAATCATATTGATATTCTATAATCATAAGCCCTAGTTTATAAAGAGTAGCTTTACGCATAGCTAATGCATCGATTAAATTTTTAGCATCTTTTAAATAAGCACTTAAAAACTCATGATCTAAACCATCTGCTTCAAAAGCAATTTCAGGGTAATAATCATCATTAATTTTAATTTTAATTTCACCATTTTCTTGATAAATAAATATATCAGGAATGATTTCCATGCTCTCTTCAAAATACTCTAAAAAAGGCGGAATAGAGATTTTTTTAATTATCGCTATAGCCTTTTTATACAAAGGATCTTTGATAAAATCTTTTGCATTTTCTAAATTTAAAATCAACATTTTGCAAAACTCATAAAGCTCATCATCTAAGTCAAAATGCTCTAATGCAAAAATAAAAGCTTCTTGATTATCTTTTGCCCCTACTCCAACGGGATCAAGATATTTAAATCTTTGCCTGATTTTTTCTACTTCTAAAGGATCAAATTCACCTAAAATTTCCTCATCATACTCAAAATAACCTTCATGATTTAAACATTCTATGATTTTTTCAGCAATGGTTTGGGATTTTTTAGTAGGAAAAAATGGTGGTATGATTTGCTCACTTAAAAGTTCATACACATTTTTTACTTCCAAGCTTTTTGCGTCAATCATTTGCATGGTGGTATTTTTACTAAAATATTCTTGATAATACTTGTTTTGATTGTTTGTAATGTTTGAGTTTTCTTTGATTTCTATAAAAGGATTTTCTTTAGCAAATTCATCTAAGCTTTCTTTTAGATCTTCAATGTTAGCTTGCAATATAGGAAGCCAAGATCTTAAGGTTTGTGATAGTTTTGCTTTTTGCGTTATAGAGGTTTTTTGTTTAAGCATTATTCAAGTCTAAACTCACTTCCAAGATAGTATTTTTTAACATCTTCATTATGTGCAATTTCATTAGCATTGCCACTAGCTAGCAACCTTCCGCTTCTAATTACATAAGCTCTATCGCAAATTGCTAGAGTTTCTCTTACATTATGATCAGTGATTAAAACACCTATATTCATAGCTTTTAAATCATTAATTAAGCTTTGAATTTCACTCACTGCGATAGGATCAACCCCAGCAAATGGTTCATCTAAAAGTAAAAATTTAGGATCACACATAAGCGATCTTGCTATCTCACAACGCCTTCTTTCACCCCCACTTAAACTCATACCTTTTCTGTGTCTAATAGGTTCTATGCTAAGTAATTCTAGCATTTGTTCTATCTTTTGTTCTAATAAATTTTTATCCTTATATATTACTTGGGCGGCTAAAAGTAAATTTTCTTCTACGCTTAAGTCTTTAAAAACACTACTTTCTTGAGGTAAATACCCAATGCCAAGCTTTGCTCTTTTATTAAGTGGTTCTTTTGTGATATCTTGTGAGTCTAAAAACACCTGTCCACTTGTTGGCAAAATAAGCCCACATATCATATAAAAACTCGTAGTTTTTCCTGCTCCATTAGGCCCTAAAAGCCCCACAACTTCCCCACTTTGTACTTCTAGTGAAACATCGTGTATGATTTTTGTTTTTTTAATGATTTTTTCTAAATTTCTAGCTTCTAGCTTACTCATGTATTATATACTTTCTTTTATTTTCATAAGGAATGATTTGTAAAATTATATTCAAAATTTGATATTTATCTAAGTATTTTTTTAATTTTTCATCACCCCACTCTACCAAATGCAAACCCTCTTCAAAAAAATTTTCAATCAAGCCATTTTTTAAAAGTCCATCAAAACCTTCTTGATAAATATCATAATGATATATTTTACCTTGTTGAAAATTATATGCTTGCATGATAGAAAATGTAGGAGAATTAAGCGTTTTTTCTACTCCAAGAAATTGAGCATAATTTTGCACCAAAGTAGTTTTACCGCTTGCTAAATCCCCTTGAAGTAAAATAACTCCATTTTTAGGTAAAATTTCACAAAGCTTATAAAGCTCATTTTGACTTAAAATCATTTCTTTCATTGAATTTTTACCACATATTTTTCTTGCATAGCTTTTGGTATGCTTTTGGTTGTTGGTATGTCTAAAACTTTATAGATATTAGTATACTCTATAAATTTAATGCTTATTTCATCGCCAATTTTTACTTCTTTACTAGCTTTAACCACTTGATTGTTTATACTTACTACGCCACTTTTGCACATATCCTCTGAAACAGCACGACGCTTAGTAATATTAACTACATTTAAAAACTTATCTATTCTCATAAAAATATTTTATCAAAAAATACAAGAAAATGTTATAAAATGTCTAAATATTTTACATTATATTAAGCTAAATTCGTTAAATTTTAAAATTATTTTTACAAAGAGGAAAGACAATGAAAAAAGATATCAAAAAAGTGGTTTTAGCATATTCTGGTGGACTTGATACAAGTATAATTTTAAAATGGTTACAAGATGAGTATAAATGTGAAGTGGTAACTTTCACAGCAGATATTGGGCAGGGTGAAGAGCTTGAGCCTGCTAGAAAAAAAGCACTTTCTTTGGGTGTAAAAGAAGAAAATATTTTTATTCAAGATTTAAAGGATGAATTTGTAAAAGATTATGTATTTCCTATGTTTAGAGCAAATGCTATTTATGAGGGAGAATATTTACTAGGCACAAGTATAGCAAGACCTTTAATAGCAAAAGCTTTAGTAGAAATAGCAAATAAAACAAAAGCAGATGCTATTAGCCATGGTGCAACAGGCAAAGGAAATGATCAAGTGCGTTTTGAATTAGGTGCTTTGGCGCTAAATCCAAATTTAGCCATTATTGCTCCTTGGAGAGAATGGGATTTAAATAGCCGTGAAAAACTCTTAGCTTATGCACAAAAACATGGTATTGATATAGCTAAAAAGCCAGGTAAATCACCTTATTCTATGGATGCAAATTTATTGCATATTTCTTATGAGGGTTTAGTGCTTGAAGATCCTGCGGCTAAACCTGAAGCGGATATGTGGCGTTGGGTGAAAGATTTAAAAGAAACTCCAAATGAAAGCGAAGTGATAGAGCTTGAGTTTAGTAAAGGTGATTTGTGTGCTATTAATGGAGAAAAAATGACTCCTGCACAGCTTTTAGCAAAACTTAACGAACTTGGTGCAAAACATGGTATAGGTCGTCTTGATATTGTCGAAAATCGCTATGTGGGTATGAAAAGTAGAGGTTGTTATGAAACTCCAGGTGGAAGTATACTTTTAAAAGCACACCGAGCTATTGAAAGTATCACTCTTGATAGAGAAGCAGCGCATTTAAAAGATGAATTAATGCCAAAATATGCAAGTTTAATTTATAATGGCTATTGGTTCTCGCCTGAAAGATTAATGCTTCAAGCCTTAATTGATGAGTCACAAAAATATGTAAATGGTAAAGTTAAACTTGAATTGTACAAAGGTAATGTAATGGTAATAGGCAGAGAAAGTGTGAATGATAGTTTATTTAGTGAGGCTTATTGTACTTTTGAAGAAGATGTTGTGTATGATCAAAAAGATGCAGCAGGCTTTATAAGATTAAATGCTTTGAGATTTATCATCGCAGGTAAAAATGGAAGAAAATTTTAAAAAGGAAAACAATGAAAGTATTATTGATTAAAGATGTAAAAAGCTTAGGAAAAGCAGGAGAAGTTAAAGAAGTAAAAGATGGATATGGACAAAATTTTTTAATTGCCAAAGGTTTTGCCAAAGCTGCTACACATGAAGTTTTAAAACAGTATGAAGCAGAGCAAAAGAAAAAGGCAGAAAATTTAAGATTTGAGCTTGCAAATTTGGAAAAATTAAAAGAGGAATTATCTAAAATCACTATTTGCATAGCTAAGCCTGTAGGAGCTAATGGAAGCTTGTTTGGTGGGGTTACTAAGGATGAAATCGCACATGCGCTAAAAGAGCAAAAAGGCATAGAGTTTGATAAAAAAAGCTTAGAATGTGATACTATAAAAGAGCTTGGTGTGCATGAAATTTCAGCAAAATTAGGCCATGCGATTCATGCTGTATTTAAGCTAGAAGTTAAAGGAGAATAATGTTTCACGCAACTACAATTTTAGCTTATAAAGGTAAAAATAAGTCTGTAATTGGCGGAGATGGACAAGTAAGTTTTGGAAATACTGTTTTAAAAAATAATGCAGTTAAAATTAGAAAATTAAACAATGGAAAAGTATTAGCAGGCTTTGCAGGAAGCACTGCTGATGCTTTTAATCTTTTTGATATGTTTGAAAAACTACTTTCTAGTTCTAAGGGTGATTTATTAAAAGCTGCGATAGATTTTTCAAAAGAATGGCGTAAAGATAAATACCTAAGAAAACTTGAAGCAATGATGTTAGTATTAGATAGAAATCATATATTTTTACTTTCAGGAACTGGAGATGTAGTTGAGCCTGAAGATGGCGCTATAGCAGCTATTGGTAGTGGGGGTAATTATGCACTTTCTGCTGCAAGAGCTTTAGCTAAACACTCAAGTTTAGATGAAGAGGAATTAGTCAAAGAAAGCTTGCAAATAGCTGGTGAAATTTGCATTTATACTAATACAAATATTAAAACTTATGTAATTGAGGATGATAAATGAATTTAACTCCAAAAGAGATTGTAAAATTTTTAGATGATTATGTAATTGGACAAAAAAATGCTAAAAAAATCATAGCAATTGCTTTAAGAAATCGTTATAGAAGAATGCAGCTTAGTCCTGAACTTCAAGATGATATCATGCCAAAAAATATTTTAATGATAGGATCAACTGGGGTTGGTAAAACAGAGATTGCAAGACGCCTTGCTAAGATGATGGGACTTCCTTTTGTAAAAGTTGAAGCAAGTAAATATACTGAAGTTGGTTTTGTTGGACGTGATGTAGAAAGTATGGTTAGAGATTTAGCTAATGCTGCTTTAAATTTAGTAAAAAATGAAGAAAAAGAAAAAAACAAAGAAAAGATTAATGAATTTATAGAAAATAAGATTTTAGAAAAACTTTTACCACCTTTACCAAAGGGTGTTAGCGAAGAAAAACAAGAAGAATATCAAAATTCTTTAGAAAAAATGCGCGTGAAATTAAAAGCTGGTGATTTAGATGATAGCACGATAGAAGTTGAAATTTCACAAAGCGTGTTTGATACTAATCCAAATTTACCACCTGAAATGGGTGCTATGCAAGATATAGTAAAAGTTATTGGTGTGGGTAATAAAAAAGTTAAAAAAGAAATGAAAGTAAAAGATGCAAGAATAGCTCTAGCTCAAGAAGCAAGTGAGAAAATTCTTGATATGGAAAGTATTAAAGGCGAGGCTTTAAGAAGAGCTGAAAATGAAGGGATTATTTTTATCGATGAGATAGATAAAGTAGCAGTTTCAAGCTCCAATTCAAACCGCCAAGATCCAAGTAAAGAAGGGGTGCAAAGAGATTTACTTCCTATAGTTGAAGGTAGTACTATACAAACTAAATTTGGACCTTTAAAAACTGATCATATTTTATTTATCGCTGCAGGTGCTTTTCATCTAAGTAAGCCAAGTGATTTAATCCCTGAACTTCAAGGGCGTTTTCCTTTAAGAGTTGAGCTTGATTCATTAGATGAGGATGCTTTATATGCTATTTTAACAAGACCTAAAAATTCATTACTAACACAATACATTGAGCTTTTAAAAACTGAAAATGTAGAGCTTGTTTTTGAAGATGAGGCCATTAGAGAAATAGCAAAAATAGCAAGCAAGGCCAATGAAGAAATGCAAGATATTGGTGCAAGACGTTTACATACAGTAGTGGAAAAACTTTTAGAAGATATTAGTTTTGAAGCAGATGAATATGCAGGTAAGGTATATAAAATAGATGATTTTAAAGTGCAAGTTAAGCTTGGAGATATCATAGAAAATAAAGATTTAGCTAGGTACATCTTGTGAAAAGTGGCTTTATAAGCATAGTGGGTAGAACTAATGCGGGAAAAAGTTCTATCCTAAATTCTTTATTAGAAGAAAAAGTTGCTATGGTTTCTCATAAGCAAAACGCTACAAGAAGAAAGATTAATGCGATCATAATGCATGAAAATCATCAGCTTATTTTTATAGATACACCAGGTTTGCATGCAAGCTCTAAGGCTATGAATCAGCTTATGATTGATTTAGCGATTAAAAGCATTGCTGATTGTGATGTGATTTTATTTGTAGCTAGTATTTATGATGATATTAAAGATTATGAAAATTTTTTAAGTTTAAACCCTAAAGTGCCACATATTGTATTAATCAATAAGGTTGATTTAGTAAAAAAAGAGGTTTTGCTTAAAAAATTAAGTGAGTATTCTCAGTTTAGCTCACATTTTAGTGCTATTATCCCCTATTCTGCTAAGCAAAAATTTTATAAAAAAATTCTTTTAGATGAGATGGTTAAGTATTTGCCTGAACACCCGTATTATTTTGATCCTGAGTTTATTACTACAACAAATGAAAAGGATATTTATAGAGATTTTATCTTAGAAGCCATATATGAAAATTTAAGTGATGAAATTCCTTATAGCACTGAAGTCAAAATAGAAAAAATCAAAGAACTAGAGCAAATTTATTATATCAATGCCACTATCATTACAGATAGTAATTCTCACAAAGGAATGATATTAGGTAAAGATGGTGCTACAATTAAGCGTATAGGTAAAGAAGCTAGAGTGAAAATAGAAAAATTAGCACAAAAAAAGATAATGTTAAAATTATTCGTTCAACTTGAGAAAAATTGGCACAAAAACGAGCAAAACCTTAAGAAAATACTTTATGATGAGTAAGAAAACTATTCTAAAAGATTTTCTTGCTTATGAAAAGCTTTTATATATTAAATTTGCAAATCCTATTAGTGAAGATGAAATTTTAAAAAAGAGCTTTGAGGAGCTTGGTCTTAAAGATGATTTTTCTTATAAGTTAAAGTATTTTCAAGATAAATCTTTTGCATATGTATTCTTGTGCAAGTATGAAGATATTTTAGATATCGATTATATAATACCAGAACCCCTGCTTTTTGAAGTGTATTTTAAGAACGATGTAAATAGTGAAAATCTTGCATTATTATTTAAAGAAAAATATATAGTTTTAGTGGAGTATTTAGGATGTGATTTTCAAAATTGTAAAGTTATACCATTAAATGTTTATGATAAAATATATGAAGAAAAATTAAAAAATACTTATAAGCACATTATAAGCATAGATGATACTCAAAATCTTAGTAGTTTTGATAAATTTAATAGTAATATTTTTTATCAAAAATTACTAAAAAATTGCGATCAAGTCAAGATTAATTTTACCAACAAAGAAAAAATAAATCATTTAAAATCTTTTAGTTTTAAGATTTTATTGGCTTTTGTTTGTGGAGTTTTACTAGCTTTAGCTTATCCTTTGTATTTGTATACACAAAAATCATTTTATGAAAATGAGAAAACAAAATATGAAAATTTAATAAAAAAGCAAGATGATATTTTAGAACAGGTAAAAATTAATCAAAAGCAAAATCAAGAGTTTAAAAAACTACAAGAAGAAAATGAGTTAAAGGTTGATTTGTTGCAAAAATTTTATGCAAATACATTTTGTTATAAAGATTTTTATGATTTTTTAAAAGTTTTAAATTCTCATCAAGCTCATATAGAGGCTTTGCATGTTAAAAATAATGATTTTATTATAGAGCTTAAAAATGACTATGAATTTTATGAAGATTTTAAAAAGCATCATTTTGTATTAAAAAATAAAGAAGTTAATAATGGAAAAATCACTCTTGTTTTTGAAAAATCTTTATAAAAATTTAGAAAATATCTTTGCTAAGTTATCTGAGCGTGAATTTATATTGTCTTTGATAGTTGTTTTTGTTTTTGGTTTTTTCATGGTTTATATGGGTGTTTTTGGCTATTTTGAAAAACAAATGAAGTTGTCAAAAGATGAACTATATAATTTACAAACAAAATACGAGCAAAAACAAGAAGTGATTTCTGATTTAAAAGAAGATGAAAATATATCTTATAATGATCGCTCGTTTTTAAGCATAAATAAAGATTATCAAAGTATTTTAAAGGATATAGAAAAGAATCTTAATGGAGTTCAATCTTTGCAAATTCAAAGTTACAAAAGTCAAGATGAATATTTTGCTTATTATGAATTAAGATTAAGTTTTGTTGGCGATTTTATTTTTTTAACGCAGTTTTTGCAAAAATTAGATCCTTATATAAAAGTTAAAAATTTAGAACTTGTAAAATATGAAAATAAATTAAAAATTACATTAAATCTTGTTTTTGCTCTGGTATAAAAATAATTTTTTTGGTAGAATTTGTCTAAACATGGCAAGCGATCGCTTCTTTTTGAAGAGGAAAGTCCGAGCTGCAATAAGACAAAGATTCCATCTAATGGATGGCTAGGGCAACCTAAGGGAAAGTGCAACAGAAAGAAAACTACCATATTTTATATGGAAAAGGTGAAACGGTAGAGTAAGAGCCTACCAGTAGCTTTGGTAACAAAGCTAGCTATGTAAACCCAATCTGCAGCAAGAAGGGGTGGTTTTTGTCTTATAATATAACCCTTCGCTTGAACTTGTTTGTAAAAACAAGTCTAGATAAATGATCGTTCTTGACAGAACTCGGCTTATAGCCATGTTTTACTTTATATAAGCAGAAGCTTTTTTGAGTTTTTGTAAATTAACAGCTATTTCATCTTGCTTTTTTTTCATAAAAGCTATCGCTTCATTAGTCAGTGCTAAAGCCTCATTGGGACAATCTTTATAATCCGGTTTTTCCATAAGTTTAACTATTTTTTCTACATCTTCAGTATAAACAGCTAGTTTAAACTCATCAATCCATTTTTTTTCACTCATTTTTGGTGTACTTCTCTCCAAGCTTCCAATAAGCCTTTTACTACATTTATTACTTCATCTACTCTTGCTTCACTGTTTTCTATGTTTGCTAAAGAAAGAAGTTGTAATTCTCTAGTGTATAAGCCACTTAAATAATGTGCTACATCCCCACCTTTTTCATAATCAAGACAGTTAATTAGCTCAACAAAAATAGCACTAGCTCTTTTTACATAATATACTCTCTCTTCTATATTTTCATTTTGTATAGCTATTTTTATCCTACTAGCAAAGCGCAGAATTCCTCCATATAACATTTCTATAAGTTTTTCTTGAGATTCAACGCCTACTTGGTTTTGTGAATATGCACTATAAACTGCACTATTTACCATTTAAAATTCCTTTCTTTTTAAGAATTTTGATTATTTGCTGCATTAATCATATTTGCAATAACACTTGCTTGGTTATTTAAGTTAGCGATAATGCTATCATATGCAGCCCATGTTGACCATAACGTATCGTATTTTGCATCAATAGAACTTTTAGTAGTTTCTATGGTCTCGTTTAGATTTTTTGATTCTTTTGTTAAATAGGCCTTATAACCCCCAAAAGAACCTTCAGAGCTCATCATTTCTCTCATAGTGTTTTTAAGTACACCAAAAGTTCCAGTTTCTTCTTTCCAGTTTGAATACATGGTTTTAGGACTTAAACCAAATTGTTTTAAAAAGTCTTCTTTACCTTGAATTTCCAAATCACTTCCTGAAGTTCCTTTGATTTTAAATTGAATTTTTTGATCAGGACTTCCTTGGTTGATAATTTCAAAACTAGCTTCTAAACCTTCTAAACCAAAACTATTAATATGATCAACCAAATTTTGAGCCATTTCTTCATCTGTACTTCCTGTTAGTATAAAAGGATCACCATTTTTTGTTTTGGTTAAATCTATAGTTTCTTCATTATAGATAATTTTAAATTCAGAGTCTTTAAAATCAATACCATCTGGATTTTTACTAGCAAAACCTCCAACCTTTTCACCGCTTAAATTAATATCTTCAAAACCATTACTTCCTACAAAAAATCTTTCAGCCATTTCAGGATCTTCATTGAATTTGGTATTAAATTTAGCTGAGTCAAAAGTCATTGTCCCATTAGATATAGTAAGACCATAATCAGCTAAAGATAAACTTACTTTAGATGATATTTTTGTTCCTTCTGAAGTTTCACTATCGCCAACCGTGATTGTTCCATCTACTGTTATGGTTCTAAGCAAAATGTTATTAATTTCAGATTTAATATTGGAAATAGCATTTACACCTACAAAATTTCCTTTTGTACCTGCATCAGGATCGTATTTTGTTGCAGCTGTAAGATTTAGCATTAAATCATTATAAGCTGTAGCTAAATTTTCTAAAGATTGCGATATGGCTTCGGTATCTTGTGTTACATTAAAACTTATTTCACCTTTTTGCTTAAGTTCTAATGTGGTATCTGGGGCTATATCATTGATGGTGTTAGTTGATCTTGTCATCTTAACACCATCTACGCTAAAAATAGCATCCATTCCTTTTTGTATGTGGTTTTCACTATCTTTGGAGATGTTATAACCTTGAGGTGTACTAGTATCTAATGTGATACCAAATTTCTCACTTAGTAGTTTTGTAGCTTTATCATCTCTGGTGTAATTAGCATTGTCAATATTACCATCTTCATCTACAGCATAACCGCCATCAAAAATTCCAAGCTCAGCTCCATTAGTTGTTTTGAAAGTGGCTCCAGTATCTGTTAATTCCAAATTAACCTTACCATTAGTTTTTTTACTAACTTGCTCAGCTAAACTATCATAAGTAGTATTTTCATCAATATCTATAGTATATCTATCATAAGTATCGCCGTTTTTAACTACAAAAGTTAAGGAAGTTTTACCATCGCCAGGATTTAATAATTTATCAGAACCATTTGGTTTGGATGAAAGTGTTCCGCTAATTTGAGTTTTATCACTATTTCCTTCTTGTCTAAAACCAAATAAACCACCAGCGCTAATGCTATTTTTATCAAGCTCCCATCCCAACCCTTTTAAAAGATCTTCATCGCCAGAAAAAGAGATGTTGTTTTGAGTTCCTGTTTCAGTACTTTGCACTACTAAACGATAGGGATTATCTCTATCTCCTGTATTGACTATTTTAGCTTCTACTTTTCCACCTGTAGCAGAGTTTATTTTTTCAGCAAGTTGAGATACGGTAGTGCTTTGATCAATATCTATTTTATATTCTTTTCCATCTTGTGTAATTGTAAAAGATTTGGTACCACTTAAACCTAAACTTTGCAACACAGATGAAGTTTTATCTTTAAATCCGTTACTTTGATACACATCTTTTTGTGCAAGTTGATCAACTATAACTTTCATGTTTGTTATTGAAGATAAAGATCCTACTGTTAAACCAGCAGCTGCACTATCTCCGCTTACACTAGGCGACACTTTTTTTTGATTAAACTGTGTTGCATCACCTAAGCTATTTACAGCAGTTTGGAAGGCAAGTAGTTTGGCTTCTAACTCAGCTAAATCTTTTTGTCTTAAACCATTTGTTTCAAGTTGCGAATTATAAAATTTTAAATTCGCATTCATCTCCGCTTCTTTAAGTTTATTAAGTGTATCGCTTGTTAAAACTCCTGAACCTATCCCTAAACTTCCTAAACTACCTACTGCCATAATTAACTCTCCTTATCAAAAATAGTACCAATTACACCTTTAAAATGCTCTATTAGCTTCATTGCTTCCTCACTAGGAATTTTACGTATAAGCTTTCCTGTATCCTTTTCTGTTACATTTATATACATCTCGTTAATCTTATCATTAAAAGCAAAACGTACATTTGTACCTAGTGTTTCCATTTGATTATTAAGTTTTTCTGTTGCATTTTTCAATTTTTCATTTAAATTCTCATCTTGATTATTTAAATTAGTTTGCTGTTGATTTTCTTGAGATACTTTTCCAGTACTTTTTGTATTAAATTGTGCTGTGTTTGCATCCCTTTGAATATTTCCAATGTCCATTTTAAACTCCTTTTTAAAAGACTTTAAAATACTCTATCGACATAATTTAAAAAAACTTAACATTTAGATTAAAAATCTCTATATTATTAATAAGCAAAAAGTGTTCTCAAAAAGCTTAAAATTAAAAAATTTCAAACTTTTTGAATAATTTTTCATCATTTGGAAGTAAATTTCTTGTAATAAGTCTATTTATGACTTCTTTAGAGCAATTTGTCATTAAAGGCCATTCTTTATGATAATCTTCTAATGATCCTTTATTTGTTGCATCAATCGCAACGCAATCTTTTTTGATAAATATATCTCTTTTTGCATCTATATTATTTACCACACGCCAAATTAGCATATAAGGATTTTCTAAAATAGCATCTGTATCTAAAAAAACTAAAATTCTAAAATGCTTTTTACAGGTTTGTAATTTTTCAAAAACCTGAACAATTTTTTCTTTTTTATCTATCAAAATCACGCAAACTGGAGCAAAGGTTTGAGTGTAAAATTGCTTTAATTTTAAAATACTTTGATCTTTTTCTTTAAAAAGTGAAAGTAAAGCCTCATCGCTTAGAATTTCAAGTTCAACTTTTTTCTCATCACCACATGCATCAAGCCCTGCTTTGCCACCATAACAATAAGTGCTTGAAGCATGGTCGAGTTGATCACAAATTCCTTCGCTAATAAGTAATTTTTCTTCATCAAAGCGATTGAGTATATAAGGTATGAGTTTGTCATAATCTTTCAAACAAGGCGCATTTTCATCAACAAAAATAGCATGTTTTACAAAACTCATTTGCCCTACTCCCCAAAAAGTATGCATGACTTGTTTTGCATGAGCTGGGTATTTTGCTTCTATTTTGGCCAAGATTAGATTATGAAAAACCCCATTTTCAGGCATGTTATAATCTATCAAATCAGGAGCATTTGTCTGAAGTAAAGGCAAAAAAACTCTTTCTGTTCCAAGCCCCATGTATTTATCTTCTAAGGGTGGTTTTCCTACAACAGTAGCTTGATAAATCGCATTTTTTTTAGCAAAGATTTTTTCTACTTTTAAAATAGGACAAAGTTCAACAGGGGTATAAAAACCTGTATGGTCTCCAAAAGGTCCCTCAGGTGCGAATTCATTTGGATCTACAAAGCCCTCAATCACAAAATCACTATCATAAGGCACATAAAGATGATTACTTTTGCATTTTGCCAAAATGGCAGGTTTTTTCTTGATAAAACCATAAAGTAAAAGTTCAAAAATTCCTTTTGGTAAAGGCGCTTGAGCACACCAAATATATAAAGGATCTCCACCTATGGCTATACTTACTGGCATTTTTTGATTTGCTTTTTTATACTCATGGAAAAAATGGCTCGCATCTTTGTGAATTTGCCAATGCATAAGCAAGGTTTTTTCATCAACTACTTGCAAACGATACATTCCAAGATTATTTTGCTTTCCATCTATACTTTGAGTATAAACTTGTCCCATGGTGATAAAAGGCGCAGCGTCTTTTTCCCAAGTTTTTAAAATAGGCATATCATATAATGAATTTAAGCTTTTATAGTTGAATTCTCCATCTTTTTTAATGCGTTTTGGTGGGATATTTTTTAAATCAAGCAAGGTTTTGAAAAAATTTAATTTTGCACCAAAGCTTTGTGGTATATGCATTTTAAGTAAAGAGCTAATTTCTTTAGCTATATCTTCATAGTCTTTTTCAAATGCTAATTTTAAAGCTTTTTCATTACAAAAAGTATTTAAAAGAACAGGATAATCGTATTTTTTACCATTTTTTACTGCATTAGTAAAAAGTAAGGCTTTTGAGTCTTCTTTTTTAACTTCTATATAAGCTAAATGTGCCATTTCAAGATCAACATCAACGGGTTCATGAATGGTTTTTAATAAATTATTTTTTTCTAAAAGCTCTACGAATTTTTGCATTTATATCATACTCTCTGCTTCTTTTAAAATTTCTTTTGCACCTTTTGCTATCATTTCTTTAGCTAAAAGCTCGCCCGCTTTTGCGTAATTTTGCTTATCAATCATTCTTTTTTCTTTGAGAATTTTACTTGCATCAGGTAAGCCTACTATGGCGCGAATTTCTATTTTTTCATCAATGATTTTTGCATTAATACCTATAGGTACTTGGCAGCCACCTTCTAGAGTTTTTATAAAATCTCTTTCTATATGGGTTTCTATAAAGGCATTTTCATCATTTAAGCATTCAAGGTATTTTAAAATTTGTTTATCATCAATGCTTTCTATACCTAAAGCTCCTTGGGAAGCTGCGGGTATCATCTCATCAAGCTCAAAAGCTCTAATGTATTTTATTTCTTTATCTAAACCTAAGCGTTTAATGCCAGCTAGAGCTAAAATAATAGCATCAAATTCTTTAGCTTTAAGTTTTTCTAAGCGCGAGTTGATATTACCTCTTAGAGAAATGATGTTTAAATCAGGCCTTAACGCTAAAAGTTGCATTCTTCTTCTAAGACTTGTAGTGCCTACTTTTGCACCTTTTGGAAGAGCATTTAAGCTCTCATAATACTCACTTAAAAAAGCATCATTTACCACTTCTCTTTTTGAAATAGCAGCTAAAATTAAGCCATCAGGAAAGAAGCTCGGCACATCTTTTAAGCTATGCACAGCTAAATGCGAATCGCCTCTTAACATACTTTCTTCAAGTTCTTTTGTAAAAAGTCCTTTTCCGCCTATTTTAGCCAAAGGTGAATCAAGTAAAACATCACCTTTAGTTTTAAAACCCTCTAAAGAAATTTCTAATTCAGGATGTGTTTGGGATAATTTGTTTTTTATATATTCGCTTTGCCATAATGCAAGTTGGCTTTTTCTTGTTGCGATGATTAATTGCATTTTTTATGCTCCTGTATGATTTCTACATCTATGATTTCTTCTTCGTTGTTCGTTTGATGATATTTTCTTTTTTGTTTTGTAAATAATTTTAATATCATCATGAAAAATAAGAGTAAAATTCCTAAAAATGTACTTAAAATTCCTGGTATTAAAAGCAAAATTCCTACTATAGTTAAAGAAAATAATTTAATCATACCAAATAAATTTGTATTGGTATTTTGCATAGTGATGAGATTTGTCCAAGTCTTTGCTAAAAACATTGCTCCTAAAAACATACTTGCAAAAACTATCATAAAAAAATTTAAAAAACCAAAAAAGGCTATAAATAAAATACTAGCGATTAATTCTAAAATCAAAAATGCACTTAAATTTGTTTTTACCATCATAGAATTTTCTCTAAGTGTGAAATTACTTCTTGGGTTTTCAAAACTTGTTTTTCTAAGGTATTTCTATGGATCAACTCTACTTCATCATTTTCTAAGCCCTTACCTATAACTAAAGCATAAGGAAAGCCCATTAATTCAAAATCATTAATCTTTACACCAAAACGCTCATTTCTATCATCAAATAAAATCTCTTTATCACTAAAATGTGTGTAAATTTGTTCAGCAAATTCCATAGCTTTTGTATCTTTTATATTAGAAACGATAATATCTAAAACAAAAGGAGCTAGAGTTTTATTCCAAATGCAACCTTTTTCATCATGACTTGCTTCTATGGCAACAGCTACTAAACGACTAACACCCATACCATAACAACCCATAGTGAAAAATTGAGCTTTACCATTTTCATCTAAATAGCTTGCATTCATTGCTTTTGAGTATTTATTTCCAAGTTTAAAAATATGCCCTACTTCAATACCTTTGCTTTGCTTAAGCTTGTGCTGACATTTTGGACAAAGATCATGTTCTTTAACTGCCGCAAGATCTTTAAAGCGTTCTTTATTTAAATTTACAACATTGATTCCGACTAAATGATAATCTTTTTTATTTGCTCCAATAATCATATTTGTTTCATTTTCAAGCTCATGATCAATATAAAAATCAACGCCATTTAATCCTACAAAGCCGATAAATCCTGGTACCAAACCTGCTTTTTCTAATTCTTCTTCACTTACATCGGCCAATTCTAGTGCATTTGCTGCATTTAGTGCTTTAACTTCTTGTAATTCATCATCACCGCGTATAAAAAATACTACAATTTTTTCTTCATTTTCATAAATAGCTTTTTTAGCAATAGCTTTAATAGTATAGTAAGGGTTAATTTTAAAAAATTCCGCTAATTCTTCTATAGTTTTTACATTTGGAGTGTGAAATTGTGTAGCAAAGTCAGCTTCTGGCCTTTCATCTTCACAACTTTTTTTAGCTCTTTTTGCTGCTTCAATATTTGCAGCATAATCACAATGCTCACATAATAATATATCATCCTCGCCATTTTTAGCCAAAACCATAAATTCTTTTGAACCACTGCCACCAATAGCCCCACTATCAGCTTCAACAGCTCTAAATTCAAGTCCTAATCTTGTAAGAATTTTACTATAAGTTTCATGCATAAGATTAAATTCTTTGTCTAAATCAGCTTCGCTAGCATGAAAGCTATAGCCATCTTTCATTAAAAATTCCCTACATCTTAAAAGTCCAAATCTAGGTCTAGCTTCATCTCTAAATTTAAGTCCTATTTGATACAAATGCAAAGGAAGTTGTTTGTAAGAATTTATTTTATTTCTTACTAAAGCTACCATAGCTTCTTCATGGGTTGGCCCTAAAACAAAATCATTTTCTTTTCTATCTTTAAAGCGTAAAAGCTCTTTACCAAAAACATTAAATCTCCCACTTTCTTTCCAAAGTTCAGCTGGGGTATTAAAACTTAAATTTACTTCTAAAGCCCCTGCTTTATCCATTTCTTCTTTGATGATATTTTTAATCTTATCTAAAACTCTTTTTCCTAAAGGTAAAAAATTATACAAACCACTTCCAATTTGTTCTACAAAGGCACCTTTAACTAAAAATATATGACTTGGTAAAGTAGCATCTTTTGGATTTTCTTTTGTGCTTATGGCATAAAATTTACTAAATTTCATGATTATTCTCCAAATTAAATTCACATTTATAAAGGTTTAAACCTTCCATATTTTCATTTTTTAAATCAAACACATAACGCATAGCATTAATTACTGAATCATTTTGCATAGTTCCGCTTAGTTTTTTTAAATTTACGCTAGGATGATGTAAAAATGCATTCATTACTTGTCTTATAAGCTTTCTTGCTTCTTCATGGTTTGAGTGCTTTAAATATCCTTTATCTATAGCCTTTTGTAATTGTTCTTTAGCGATTTCATCAGCTTGTAAGCGTAAATGCTTAACTAAAGGCAAGGTTGCTAGTTTGCTTAGATGTTGAAAAAACTCATTTGTCATAGTACCTACTATGGAATAAGCAATTTGGGCTTGGTGTTCTCTTAGAGTTAAATTTTTTCTTACAACTTCTTCTAAATCATCAACAGCATAAACTATATTTTTTTCATTTGCTTTTACATCAATATCCCTAGGCACTGCTATATCAAAAAAATATCTTTTATAATCTTTTTCTTCTAATAAATCATTGGTTATGATAGCATGCGGAGCGTTTGTGGCGCTAAAAAATATCTCATATTGATTTAGTACTTCTTTTAAATTTGCAATACTTTCATAGCTTGCATTTTCACCTAAATCCTCGCAAAGCTTTTGGGCATTTTGTATATCTCTATTTAATATCAATACTTTAGCCTTGGCATTTAATAAATGCTTACAGGCTAGTTCGCTCATTTCCCCTGCACCTACTACAACAGCAGTTTTATTTTCTAAATTTACAAGTTCTTTAGCTTTTGCCACCGCCACTGAAGCAACTGAAATAGGATTTTTAGAAATTTCAGTTTGATTTCTAACATTTGCCGCACATTTAAAAGCATAATGCACTGCTCTAGTTATATGCACACCACATCTTTGCTCTTGCAGGGCAAATTTATAAGCATCTTTTAATTGTCCAGCAATTTGTGTTTCACCAATAACCAAGCTATCAAGCGAACTTGCCACAGAAAATAAATGATGAATGGCTCCGCTATCTTCGTAAAAATCAGCCTTGATGCTTAAATTTTCTCTATCAACTCCACAAAGCAAACTAAGTGTTTTTAAAATATGCTCATTAATGCTTTCAACATTCCCAACAAAAAGAAAAATTTCAACCCTATTGCAAGTACTAAGCACTAAGCTTTCTAAAATTTTATTATTAGTATGGATTAGCTTTAGTAATTCTCTTTTTTTGTCTTCATTAGAAAAGGAAAGTTTTTCTCTAGTAGCAATATCTGTATTTTTATGTGTAAAACTGATGCAGTAATAATGCATTAAAATTCCCTTTCTATCATGCTTTTAATAATATCCTCTAAATCTTTTATATTGTATTTTTTTATAGCTTTTAGTGCATTATTTGCATAAGTGTTTAGTTCTTGGCCAACTTGATTAAAAATTTCATGCTCTTGCATTTTATTTTTAATCCAAGCAAGCTCATTCACACTTAAATCTTTCTTGTAATAAGACTTAAGTATTTCTTGATCTTGTGGATTTAATTTTTCATGTAAATACATATAAGCAAGAGTGGTTTTACCTTCTTTGAAATCATTCATAGCAGGTTTACCTAAAGTTTGCTCATCACCTTTGATATCTAAAATATCATCTACAATTTGAAAAGCTAAACCTAAATTTTTACCATATTCTGCAAAATCATCTTCATTTAAATTAGCAAGTATTGCCCCACACCTTGCACTAGCTTCGATTAAAATGGCTGTTTTATTATATATCATTTGTAAATAAGCGTTTTTATTAGTATTGAAAGTTTCGCTTAAATTTACATCCATTAATTCACCAACAGAAAGCATTACAACGGCATTAGAAATGATTTTTGCTAATTTTAAATCAATCAAAGAAAGCTCATAGAAGGCTTTTGAGTATAAAATATCTCCAAGCATGATGGCATTTTTAGCTCCAAATTGTGCATTGATAGACTTTACACCTCTTCTTAATTTTGCTTCATCAATCACATCATCGTGCAATAAGCTTGCAGCATGAATTAACTCTATAATAGCACAGATTTTATAGCTAATATCACTTTCCCCAGCTATTTTTAAAAGTAGTTTTGAGCGTAATTTTTTACCACCTTGAAGTTTTGAACTCATGGTTAAAATAGGCTCATAATTTAATTCAGATAAAAATTCATGCATATACTGATCGATCTTTTGCACTATGCTTTCCTTAGTTTTCTTATAATTATATTTTATTAAATTTTACTTTAGTTTTGATTAAGAGTGGCTTTTCTAGGGTCTAAAAATTCTACTTCTAATTTCTTATCTCTATCTTCTATATACACAGTAAAAATAGCCTCACCTTTTTTAAAATCACTAAATTCAAGTATCAATCTTGCTCTATCTATATGAGGATTTTTATAATCAGGCACTAAGGTTTGATCAACCCAGTTTAAATTTCTTCTTAAAGACATCACAAATTGTCTAGGGTATTTTTTATACTTTGAATGAACAATGATATTAGTTTGATCAAATAAAGTCCATGAGAAGTCAAAATAATAAATCTCATCAGGATAGTCAATTTCTTTTATTTTTACACTTGCTTTTTCATCTTTACTCAGGGTAAATTTATAAGTATAATCAAAAAATACTTCAGCCTTTAAAAAGTTAAACATCAAAAATAAAGATAAAAGTAAACGCAAAATCAACCCTCATGCCCTAAAATTTCAGCACTTAAGCCTATGTAAAAATCATTTTTTCTCTCATCTATTAAGAGTGAATTTTCCATTTGAAATTGCGCTACATCGCTTTCATTTAAATTATTTTTTTCTAAAAGCTCTATCATAGCGATATGATCGGCTAATAATTTTTCTAAAACATTTTCCAATGCACCTAAATTTGCATATTTTATTGTTTCAATAAATTTTTCTTTAGGGCTTTTTGCAAACATTTCATCAAAAATATCCATTTTTTTAACCTTTCATGTGAGTTTGAATTTTTTCTATTAAAGTAGTTTTATCGTTAACTTCATCTAAGTCTTTAGTTTCTTTTTGCCAAGAAATATGTATATAATCCATCTTAGCATTTTTAGCACAAAGTCTGTCTTTTAAACTATCGCCTATAAAAATACTTTTTTCATATTTTGCTTCATCTGCAATTAATCTTAGCATCATAGGATCAGGCTTAGCTTCTATACCATAACTAACACCTAGTATTTTATCAAAATATGAAAGAATATTTTGTTTTTTTAAAATAGGCACCAAGCTTTCTTGAGGTGCATTAGTAGCTATAGCCAGATAACAATCGTTTTTTTTACAAAATTCCAAAACCTCAAGCACACCATCAAAAAGCACCACACTTTGATCATAATGCTTAATAAAATATTTCTCATAACCTTCTTTAAAACTAGTATGTGAGTAAGTATCAACCCCATAAAAAATCTTAGCATAATTTTGCCCAGGAGTATTGATAGTATCTAAAATAAACTCTCTTTTTAAAGGTTCTAAATTTAAATCCACTCTTATTTCATTTACCGCACATACTATAGCATTAGCACTATCTATAAGCGTGCCATCCATATCAAAAATTACATTTATCAATATTCATCCTTAAATTTAATTTTATGTTTGTCTTTTTTATAACTTTGATTATTTTTTAGCTTATATAAGGCATTGGCTTTTGAAGCTAGGGTTTTTTGATCCAAACTCTCATCTAAACACTCATTTACAAAAAGCTCTAAAGCCTTAGTATAAGTAGAATCCAAAAACACCGCTTGAACTTTTTCAAAGATTTTAGCATTTTTTTGCATTCTTTCTCTAAAAAGTGTTAAATCAAAATCTTCCCTTTTTAAAGCACTTACAGCAGAGTTGGTAAATTTTTCTAAAGCTCTTACGTACTTAACTCTCAAAGCTTTTTCATCATTTTTCATTCTGCTGCACTTGTATTGATTCTACATTGTAATGCTTCTTGTACTAAATTTCTAGCTATTGAAGCTTCAGCATCTACAATGTGTAAATGTTTATCAGTATGTGGAAAAATGATCTTAGCACCCGTACCACTTGTCTTTAAAACTGTTTGTATAGGTTTGTTAAAACCAGAAAGCACTTGATAGAGCATATCAAGTTTAGCTTCATTGCTTATGGTTATAATAGCAACTGAGCATTCTTCTATATTAGCTACTTTTAATGTTTCTACTTGCGCTACACTAGCAAAAAAAACATTCTCATTTCTGCTACGCCCAAGTTCAACTAAATTTAAATCACTTTCTAAAACTAGATATGGAATACCTGTTTTTTTGATCTTTTGCACCACTTCTTGACCTAATCTTGTATAACCAAAAATGATAAAATGATCTTTCATTTTTTGATCACATAGATAAAATTTAGCCATATCATTTTGCTCACCTTCGGCTGCGTTGGCTATTTTTCTAAGATTATTTAAAATAAAAGGTGTTGCAACCATAGTGATGATAGAAACTATAATAAAAATTTGTGCTGTTTTTTCATCTATAAGCGAATTTACTTGCATTAATGAAAACACCGCTAGAGCAAATTCTCCAATTTGAGAAATACTCAAAGCAGTTTTTAAAGCTACTCTTTTTCTCGTATAAAGGATTAAAAGACCATAAATTACTACAAATTTTATCAATAACACCAAGCTTACAAAAACAAAAATCAAAAACCAATTTTCAAAAACTATATGAAAATCAATTTGCAAGCCAACACTGATAAAGAAAAACCCTAAAAGTAAATCCCTAAAAGGAACCAAATCTGCTTCTATTTTATGTTTATATTTAGTTTCAGCGATCAAAGCTCCAGCTATGAATGCTCCAAGCGAGTAAGAAAAACCAAAAGAATGTGCTAAAAAGCTTGCTCCTATTACGGTAAAAAGTATGGTAGCGATGAAAATTTCATTTGCATTGGTCTTAATGATAAATTTTAAAACATAAGTAAAAAGGTATTTGCCTATAAAATAAAGTAAAACAAGTAAAATCACAGCACTGACTAAGGTTGTGAATAAAAGCTTTGAAATATCAGCATTTTGAGAGCTAAATATATCAATCATTAATAGTAGTGGTATCACAGCAATATCTTGAAAAAGCAAAATTCCCAAAGCTTTTCGGCCATATTCTTCATTGATATCACCACTATCATTAAGTATTTTTAAAACTATAGCTGTAGAGGATAAAGCTAGGGCAAAACCTGCTATCATTGCTATATGGTTTGCTATACCTAAAATATAAGTTACAAGCAAAGTACAAACCAAGCCACAAGTTAGCATTTGTAAACTTCCATTTAAAAACACTTCTTTTTTCATTGCTAAAAGGTGTTTAAATGAAAATTCAAGCCCTATGGTAAACATTAAAAAAACTATACCAAACTCAGCCACATGGATAATGATTTCATTGGTGCTAAAACCATAAAATTCACGCACAAATAAACCTGTAGCTATATAGCCTATAATGGTTGGAATTCCAAATTTTTTAAGTATAACATTAAGTACGACAGCAACTGCTACTGCAGTTAAAAATAAAGTTATAAAAGCATCCACTCACCAACCTTTTGTAATGTTTTATTATTTTATTTTTTCTAAAAAAATTAAGTCAAAATTGCTTCTGTGTTTTACTACTGCTCTTGATTTTGAAGGATTATCTCTTCTATCAAGTTCTAATCTTAATTCTTCAATGGTATTTTCAAACTCATCAATTTTTGTTTTTAGTTTTAAAATCACATCAACACCAGCTAAATTAACTCCAAGATCTCTTGTTAAGCGTAAAATCATTTTGATTCTATCTATATCTTTTTGAGAATAAAGTCTCATTTTACCATCGGTTCTACTTGGTTCAACCAAACCTTCTTTTTCATATTGTCTTAGAGTTTGTGGGTGTATGCTTAAAACCTTTGCAACAACACTTATAAGATACACCGGTTCATCATAACTATGCTCCATTGCATACTCCTTTTAAGGTAATTTTTCTTCTAAAATTTTTACAAATTCAGGATCAAGACTATTAATATCAGGTATTTTTACATTTAAAATTAAATACATATCTCCATAAAGATCTGTTTTTCTATTTTGTACCCCATAACCTTTAAGTCTGATTTTTTGATTGTTTTTTGAATTTGGCGGTATGGTGATTTTAACTTCTTTTCTTGGAGTATGTACGCTGATTTTATCTCCAAAGAGTGCTGTTTTTAAACTAATTTCAACCTTTTTGTATAAATCATCATCTTCTCTTTCATATTTATCACTTTTTTCAAGTTCAACTTTTAAAATCAAATCTCCTTTTTGTCCTTGAAAGCTTTTTCCCTTACCTCGTATGCGTAACTTTTCGCCATCTTTTATGCCATGTGGAATTTTGATTTTAACTTGTTCGTTATTGATATTTATAGTATGTTCACCACCTAAAATTCCTTTTTCAAAAGGAATTTTAACACTTGCTTGCAAATCCAGATCCTCTTCAAAGCCACCAAAACCCCCAAAACCACTTCTAAAATTATTACTAGAGCTAAAGCCTCTGCCAAAACCCCCAAAGCCTCCGCCAAAAATATTATTCAAAATATCATTGATATCAGCTCCGCCTGCATTTCTTGAAAAATCATGAAAACTTTGCCCACCAAACATAGAATCACCATATCTATCATATTGAGCTCTTTTTTTCTCATCACTTAAAATTTCATAAGCGGCGTTAATTTCTTTAAATTTTTCCTCAGCACCTGCTTCTTTATTGATATCTGGGTGGTATTGTCTTGCTAATTTTCTATAAGCTTTTTTTATTTCATCTGCGCTAGCATTTTGCGAAACACCTAGTGTCTCATATAAACTATTACTCATTTTTTATTCCTTATTTTTTATAAGATTATACCATAAACTTTAGTCTTAGTCAATCAACTTTTATAAGTTTTAAAACTAAAGGTTTTATTTACAATTGCGTAAAAATAAAATTTTATACTTGTGTAAATTGATTTTACAAAGGATAATACATGAAAAAAACTATGGTTCTTTCTTTGGCATTAGCAACTAGTCTTTTTAGTGCTAGTATTGATTTTAAACAAGCAGATGATAATGTAAAAAGATCTTTACCAACTGATAATCAAAATTCTATACTTTCTTATCATGATTCTATACAAAAAGTTAAAAATTCAGTTGTGAATATTTCAACTTCTAAAACCGTTCAAAGTAATTCCTTTGGGATTGATGATTTTTTCAATGATCCTTATTTTAAACAATTTTTTGGTTTTGATTTTCCACAAGCTCCAAAAAGTAAAAAAAATAAAAAAGAAGTAGTAAGTTCGCTTGGATCTGGTGTAATTATTTCAAGCGATGGTTATATTATAACAAATAATCATGTTATAGAAGATGCTGAAAAAATTACTGTAAATTTACCTGATTCAAGTACTGAATATAAAGCTAAATTAATCGGAGCTGATCCTAAAACAGATTTAGCAGTGATAAAAATAGAAGCAAAAAACTTACCTGCTGTGATTTTTGCTGATTCGGATAAATTATTAGAAGGTGATGTAGTATTTGCCTTGGGTAATCCTTTTGGTGTTGGAAGTAGTGTTACAAGTGGGATTATCTCAGCTTTAAATAAAAACAATATAGGTTTAAATCAATATGAAAATTTCATTCAAACGGATGCTTCAATTAATCCTGGAAATTCAGGCGGGGCTTTAGTAGATAGCAGAGGGGCTCTAGTTGGGATAAATTCAGCCATACTTTCAAGAAGTGGAGGAAATAATGGTATAGGCTTTGCAATCCCTTCTAATATGGCAAAATCTATTGCACAAAAACTTATCGAGCATGGAAAAATAGAAAGAGGATATTTAGGTGTAGTTATAGGAGCTTTAACTCAAGACATTAAAAAAGCTTATACCAATCAAGAAGGAGCTTTAATAACAGAAGTTCAAAAAGACTCAGCAGCTTATAATGCGGGATTAAAAAGAGGTGATTTGATTATAAAAGTAGATAAAACTGTGATTAAAAGCCCTATGGATTTAAAAAATTATATAGGAAGTATTGATCCAAAACAAACTATAGAGGTAACTTATGAAAGAGATAATAAAGTTAAAACAGCTAAATTTATGCTAAAAACAGATGAAAAATCGCTACAATATGAAAAAGGTTATATTGATGGTTTAAAATTAGTAGAGCTTGATTCTAAAAATAAACAACAATACCGCATACCTGAAAATATTAGTGGTATTTTAATCACTGAAGTTACTCCAAAATCAAAAGCAGAAAAAATAGGCTTTGAGCAAGGTGATATTATTATAGGTATTGATCAATATGAAGTTTCAAATTTTAAAGAATTATCTAAGGCTTTAGAATTAAATAAAGGCAAAGAATATGTTAAAATTTGGATTAATAGAGGCGGTATGGTTAGAGCTTTACTTTTTTAAGAAAGGAAAAAAATGACAAATATTTTAATGATAGAAGATGATTTAGAATTGGCAGAGATTATAGCTGAATATTTAGAGCAATTTGATATGAAAGTAGATATTGCTCATGAACCTTATATAGGTCTTTCAAGACTTGCTTTAAATCCTTATGATTTAATCATTTTAGATTTAAGCTTGCCTGGACTTGATGGACTTGAAGTATGCGAGGAAATTCGTAAAAAATATGATACACCCATTATCATTTCAAGTGCAAGACATGATATTAGTGATAAGGTTGCAGCTCTTGATTTGGGTGCTGATGATTATTTACCAAAACCATATAATCCTCAAGAGCTTCAAGCAAGGATTAAAAGTCATTTAAGAAGAATTTCAAATACAAAAACCGCTCAAGCTCAAGTTAAAAAAGATCTTGTATATGATAAATACAAACATACTATCACTATGAAAGATCAAGAAATTAGCTTTACTAATGCTGAATTTGATATTTTGAGTTATTTAATTAAAAAAGAAGGTGGAGTGGTAAGTCGTGAAGAGCTTGTGTATAATTGTAGCTCTATTAGTGAAGATTCTAGTAATAAAAGTATAGATGTAATCATTAGCAGAATCAGACAAAAAATCGGAGATGATCCTAAAACTCCAAAATACATTCATTCAATCAGAGGTATAGGGTATAAATTAACTCAATGAATAAATCATCAATTTTTTATACCATAACCTTTGTTTTTTTGCTTGCTAGCGTTAGTGTGATTTTGGCATTTTTATGGCTTATAAAATATGATCAGCAAAATTACACTAATGAGCTTAATGCGAAATATTCTTTTATAGCTAATGCAAGATTATTGTATTTTAACCATGTAATTAGCGAAAAAGAATTTTATGAGCAAACAAAAAATTACAAAATGATAGAACTAACGACCCCATCTTCTATAAGAAAAATCATCTACAAAGCTGAAACCATAGCACGCGCTCAAACTAGCACGGGTGTAGTTGAAATCATTACTTTAGAAGATAATGTGTATTTAAAAATCATTTTTGATGGTAAGCTTTATTTGTACAAAGATTTAGAATATCAAGGTTATCGTTATTTTGTGATTAAGCTTATTGCTAGTATAGTAGTAATGGTTTTATTGATTTTATATATTTTTATCATTAGAAAATTAAAACCACTTAGAGCTTTAAAAAGACAAATAGATAAATTTGGCGAAAATAAACTCAATGAAATTCAAAATGTTAGCAAGGGAAATGATGAAATTTCTCAAGTAGCAACAGCCTTTTATGAGTCTATTTTAAGAATTCAAAAACTAAACACTTCAAGGCAGTTTTTCTTAAGAAATATTATGCATGAGTTAAAAACCCCTATTACTAAAGGCTTAATCACTTTAGAAATGCTTGAAGATAGCAAATATAAAGAAAGATTAGTGGGTGCTTTTAATCGTTTAGAAATTTTGATTAATGAATTTGCAGCCATTGAACAAATTACTTCGGGTGCTGGTTTAATTAATTTAAAAAAATACAATATCTTAGATCTTTTAGATGAAGCTAAAGATATAGCTATGAGTGATGATGAAAAGGTAAAAATTAGTATCAAAGAAAGTTTTAGTGTTAATGTGGATTTTAAACTTTTTACTACTGCGATGAAAAATATGATAGATAATGCAACAAAATACTCTGATGAAAATTGCGTTACCATAGAAATAACTAAAGATTATCTTTGCTTTAAAAACAAAGGAAAAGCCTTAGATAAAGACTTGAAATACTACACTCAAGCTTTTACGCAAGGAAAGAAAAACAAAGATAGTTTTGGACTTGGATTATATATTGTTAAGACTATTTTAGATTCTCATAAACTTACGCTTTATTATGAATATAAAGATGGTATC
The DNA here is from genome assembly GCF_025771295.1 of Campylobacter sp. RKI_CA19_01121. NCBI lineage: Bacteria > Pseudomonadati > Campylobacterota > Epsilonproteobacteria > Campylobacterales > Campylobacteraceae > Campylobacter > Campylobacter sp. RKI_CA19_01121. The sequence continues at coordinate 47,806 of NZ_JAKMQA010000006.1, read as the reverse complement.
AATCATTTTTATTTTAATGATATACAAAATATAATTTTAAACTAGGAAGCTCATGCCCTTATCGCGTTTAAATGAAGAACAATACAAAGCTGCTAGCGCTCCTTTTGGACACAATCTAATCATAGCAAGTGCAGGCACAGGTAAAACTTCGACCATAGTTGCAAGAATAGCCTTTTTACTTCAAAATGGTATAAAGCCTGAAAAAATTATGCTTTTAACCTTTACAAACAAAGCTAGTAAAGAAATGATAGAAAGACTTGGCAGGTATTTTGATAAAAGTATTACTTCAAAAATCACAGCAGGAACCTTTCATAGCACTGCTTATTCCCTACTTAAAGAGTTAAATCATGATATTATTTTAAAACCTGCTAGTGAGCTTAAAATTCTTTTACGTTCCATTTTTGAAAAACGCACTTTTCATCATTTAAGCGACACTAAACCTTATATGTCAAGTTATTTGTATGATGTGTATTCTTTATTTCAAAATACTAATGCAAATTTAGATGAATTTTATAATTGGTTTTGTCAAAATTATGATGAACAAGCTGTTTATGCTGAGATTTATGAAGATATTTTAAAAGAATACGAAGAAGAAAAAGCACGTTTTAATTATGTGGATTTTAATGATTTATTGATCAAATTAAAACATGTTTTAGCTTCACATCATTTTGAATTTGATGAGATTTTAGTAGATGAGTACCAAGATACTAATACTTTACAAGGTTCATTAATTGATGCTTTTAAAAGTAAAAGTTTATTTTGTGTGGGGGATTATGACCAAAGTATTTATGCTTTTAATGGAGCTGATATTTCTATTATAGGAAGTTTTAAAGATAGATTTATCGATGCAAATATTTTTACTTTAAATAAAAACTATCGTTCTAGTAAAAATATACTTGCGCTAGCTAATAAGGTAATCTTAAACAATGAAAGATTATATCCTAAAGAATTGATTGTAACTAGAGAAGGAGATTTTAAAGCACCAAGTTTGCTAACTTTCAATGAATTATTTGATCAATACTCCACCATAGCAAAAATAATCTTACAAAGTGGAGTTAATCTTGATGAAATCGCTGTTATTTTTAGAAACAATTCTAGTGCAGATGGAGTAGAAGTTGCCTTGAGAGAACTTGGTATAGCAAGCAAAAGAAAAGGCGGGGGAAGTTTTTTTGAAAGCTTGGAAGTTAAAAACTTTTGCTCTATGCTTGCAATCGTGCTTAATCCAAAAGATATCATGGCTTTTATACACTTACTTGAATATACCAAAGGAGTTGGTGGGGTTTTAGCAAAAGATATTTTTGATGCTTTATTAAAATTAGGACATTCTAGTTTGATTAAAGGTTTTTTAAATCCTGATAGTAGTGTGAGTTTAAAAAAATACAAAAAACAAAGTTACCAACTAGGACTTTTTGATGATATTGAGGAGCTAGCCTCGCCTTCAAGATTTAATCTAAAAAGTGAATTTAACACCCACCCTATTTTAAGCCTTCCTAAAATCAACGAGCTTTGTGCGAAAAATCTTGAAAAAATTTATCTTTTTATTAAAAAAGCAAGTGAGTGTAAAGTTTCAACTCAGCTTGTAAATTTGATCTTAGAAAATGATTATTTTAAAGAAATTTGTGATATTTTAGCAACCAAAAGAGCGACTAATAAAAACTCCAATGTTGACTTAAATAAAAAAAATGAAATTTTAGAAAAAATCAACGCAAAAATGTTTGTATTAAAAGAACTTGCTAAAAATTACAGTGATAATTATAAATATTATAATTTTCTTACTCTTGGTGCTAGTGAAATGAGTAGTGGTAGTGGGGTTAATCTTTTAAGCATACATGCTAGCAAAGGTCTTGAGTTTGAGCTTGTATTTGTAATTGATCTTGCACAAGGAAGATTTCCTAATCAAAAACTCATGAGCATGGGTGGAAGTTTGGAAGAAGAAAGAAGGCTTTTTTATGTAGCTGTAACTAGAGCTAAGGATACTTTATACTTAAGCTATGCAAAATATGACAAGATTAAAAAAAGCAATTATCAACCCTCGTGTTTTCTAATCGAAGCAGGTATGTGCAAAGAAGAACAAAAATAAGACTTTATTAATCTTTTTATATTATGATTAATAAAAATCATTCAAGGAGAAAAAAATGAATAGTGTATTATTCAAAGGAAATAAAGTAAATCTAAAAGGAAACAACATCCAAGTTGGCGATATGGCTCCAAATATCACCTTAAAAGCTAAAGATCTTTCAGGTGTTGAAATTGCCCCAAAAGGCAAAACTCAAATTATTATCAGCGTGCCAAGCCTTGATACTCCAGTATGTGCAACTGAAGCTAGAGAATTTAATAAAAAAGCAGCAGCAAGTGGTGTAGAAGTAATCGTAGTTAGCATGGACTTACCATTTGCTATGGGTCGTTTTTGCTCAACTGAAGGTATAGATAATTTAACTGTTGCAAGTGATTTTGTTTCTAAAGAATTTGGTGAAAAATATGGTGTTTTAATGGCTGATGGTCCACTTGAGGGAATTTTAGCTAGAGCAGTGTTTGTAGTTAAAGATGGTATGGTTGCTTATAAAGAATTGGTAAATGAAGTAACAGAACTTCCAAATATGCAAGCTCTAGAAAGCTTCTTTGGTCAAAGTTGTGGATGTGGTGGTTGTGGTTGCCACTAAAATTTAAAAGCCTTTTATAGGCTTTTAAAACTTAAAAACATGGAAAATTTTCTTTCTCATTTTGAAATAGAAAAACAAGATCTCAAACTTATACAAGAGCACTTACAAATAATAAACATCGAAAAAGACTTTAAGGTCAATGATAAATGTTTAGGATTTATAAAAATTTTAAAAGGTGAGCTTAGAGCTTTTATTTTAACCCCAAATGCAAAAGAAATAACACTTTTTCACCTTAAAGAAAATGACGAATGTGTTATTTGCTCTGAGTGTAATATGGATGGCATATCTTATGATGTTTTTATACAAAGTACTCAAAATACAAGTATAGCCATCATCCCCTCATCAATTTTTCAAATTTTAAAAGAAAAATATCCAAAAATTAATAATTATGTTTTAAGTTTAATCACCAAGCGTTTTAATACCTTAATCAAAGTTTTAGAACAAGCTTTATTTATGCCTTTATCTTCTAGAATTTGTGATTTTTTGAAAGAAAATGCTAGCAACAATACTTTAAAAATTACCCATGAAGCTTTAGCTAATCACTTAGGAAGCGCCAGAGAAGCCGTTTCAAGAATTTTAAAAGAATTAGAAAAAGAAGGTAAAATCAAACTTGAAAGATCTAAAATAATACTAATTTCTTTGTAACTTTATCACAGAAATACTTTTAAAATTTATTTATAATATCAACAAAAAGGAGAAATTATGAGTAAATTAGAAAGAGTGCTAAGAATAGCTTTAGCCATAGTGGCGTTTTCTTTGGGAGTTTATTTTTCAACTTGGTGGGGATTATTGGGTTTAATTCCTTTATTAACAGGTATTTTTGCTGTTTGTCCCATAAGAGTGCTTAGTGGAAAACAAGCTTGTCCACTTGGGGTTTGCCCTATTTCTAAAAAGAAAAATTAGGAATAATTTGCTAGTTTTTCTAGCTTTGGTGTAATGACAAATCTACAATAAGCTTGGCTGGGATTATTTTTAAAATATTTTTGATGATAATCCTCAGCCTTATAAAATTTTTCTAATTTTAAAACTTGTGTAATTATAGTTTTAGTGTAATATTTTTGTGCTTTTTGTAAAAAATCACTAATGATTTTTAACTCCTCATTAGTTGGATAAAAAATAACTGATCTATACTGTATCCCCTCATCAGCACCTTGTTTATCTAAGCTTGTTGGATCATGCATTTTGAGAAAAATTTCTAAGATTTTTTCTAATGAAATTTGTTTTTCATCATAAATTATCTTAGCTACTTCTATATTTCCATCGCCATTTATTACGCTTTCATAACTTGGATTTGGCTTACCACCGCTATAACCTACTTCTGTATAAACTACGCCTTTAATTTCATCAAACACAGCTTGAGTGCACCAAAAACAACCCGCACCTAAGATAATTTCTTTATTTGTCATTATTTTCTAAATCCTCATTTTCTTTTAAAACAAGTTGCATAAGATAAAGTTCTTCTCCATCTATGATTTTTAGATCTTTATCTTCGCATTTTGGGCACCAAAAGATATTATTTTCAAGCACTCCGCTAAAATGGCATTTTTGACATTCAACTACTACTTCTTGAATATGCATAATAAATTTAGCATTCTTACACAAAGGACTATTTTCTTTAAAAGTTTCAAAGCTTCTTTGTAAAAGTGGAGGTTCAACCCCGCTTAAGCGTCCTATTTTAACATGCACTTCTTCAATAATTTTTCCTTGAGCATATTCTTCGCAAAGCTCTAGTAATGATTCTGTAATACTTAACTCATGCATTAGCAAATTCTTGGCAAAAGTTCGCCTTTTGGAGCCTCTAAAATGCGTTTTGCTCCATAAGCATTTTCTAAAACCACTCTTGCTTTTTCATTAGCTGTGATTTCACCTATAATAGCTGCATTAGCATTGAATTGTTTTAAAATTTCTAATGCTTTTTGCTTATCTTTTTTATCTACACAAACAATAAAAGTTCCTTCATTTGCAAGCTCATAAGGCTCATATCCAAAAAGCTCACAAACCCCTAAAACTTCATTACAAACTGGAATTTTTTCTTCGTATATTAAAAGCTCTAAATTACTCAATTTAGACCATTCATTTAAAACCGCACTAAGCCCACCACGCGTAGCATCACGCATTGCTTTTATAGAAATATCTGCATTTAAAAGTGCTAAAACTTCATCTTTTAAGCTTTTGCAATCACTTTGGATATTTGCCTCTAAATTATTTCTTTCAATCAAAACCGCACAACCATGAGTTCCAATATCCCTTGAAACTAAGATACTACAACCACTTTTTAAGTCTTTGGTATTGATTTTTTGTATATTTTTACCTATACATGAAGTGTTAATATATATTTCATCGCCTTTATTTTTAGGAACAACTTTAGTATCCCCGCAAACTAGTTTTACTCCTGCTTTATCACATTCTTCTTTTATAGATTTTAGTATAATTTTTAACTTTTCTATCTCAAAACCCTCTTCTAAAATCAAAGCTAGTGATAAATATAGCGGTTTTGCTCCCACCATTAATACATCATTTACGCTACCACAAACTGCTAATTTTCCTATATTTATATCTTTTAAAAAGATAGGATTTAGTACAAAAGAATCGGTGCTAAAAGCCAAATCATCTAAAATAGCAGCATCATTTGCTTCTTTTAAAACATCATTTTCAAAAATAGAAAAAATTTCATTTATTAAAGCATTCATTTCTTCGCCACCACCACCGTGGGCTAGAGTAATTTGTTCCATTTTATGCCTTATCTTGATAGTATTTATAATAAGCCGCACAAGCTCCTTCACTAGAAACCATACAGCTACCTATGGGATTTTTTGGAGTGCAAGCTTTTGCAAACACCTTACAATCATAAGGTTTAGCTAAGCCTCTTAAAATTTGACCACAAATACAAGCCTTGCTTTCATCTTTACTTTGCACTTTACAATCAAACACTTTGCTAGCATCTAAGTGTACAAATTCATCTTTTAAGCAAAGCCCACCATTTACAATCACTCCAAGACCTCTAAATTCAAAATCACAAGGTTCAAAGTATTTTTCTACTAAAGCCTTAGCTTTTAAATTTCCTTCTTTGTTAACTACTCTGTGATATTCATTATAAACTTCAAAAGTATTTGTATTCATTTGCTCTACTATATTTAACACACTAAGCATTATATCAACTGGCTCAAAACCACTCACTGCTATAGGTGTTTGGTATTTTTTAGCAATAGGTTCATAAATGTTTGATCCTGTGATAACACTTACATGAGAAGGTCCTAAAAAGGCATCAATTTTTACATTTTCATCTTGCATGATAGTTTCTACTGCGGGTGGAACTAATACATGATTAATATGAAAAAATAAATTTTTTAAATTTAAGGCTATACTTTTTTCTATAATCACCCCACTCATAGGCGTAGTTGTCTCAAAACCTATGGCAAAAAAGATTATATTTTTTTCAGGATTTTTTATGGCTATATCTATCACATCCAAAGGTGTATAAAGTGCTCTAATATCAGCTCCTTTGGCTCTAAGATCAATTAAGCTTTCATAACTTCCTGGCACTTTAAGCATATCGCCTAATACACAAAAGATAGTATTTGGCATACTTGCAAGCTTTAAAGCTACATCAATACGCTCTCTTGGCATAACACACACGGGACAGCCTGGGCCATGAACAAAATTAATTTCTTTTGGTAATAAATCAGGCAAACCAAATTTCATAATACTATGCGTATGTCCACCGCAAATTTCCATGATATTAATAGGCTTAGTAATTTTAGAAGCAATAAGTTCTTTTAGGGCTAAAATTCTTTCTTTATCTCTAAAATCATTAATTAAATCCATTTTTTAGCCCCATATCGCCTTCATTTTCATCGATTTGCCCATTTTGCATTTTCTCTGCTATATCTGTATAAATTTTTAAACTCTCTTGCGCAGCTTGAGTGTCGATTTTTTCCATAGCAAAACCCACATGTATAAGCACATAATCGCCTACCTTTAAAGGCTCGCTTATCAAGTCTAAACTCACCCTTCTTTTAACCCCTAAAGTTTCTACTATGGCTGAATTTAGCTCATCAATTTCTAAAATTTTAGAAGGTATAGAAAGACACATTAGTTAAGCTCCTTTTTCATTTTTAGATAATTTATCCAAAGATCAAACCCTGTTTTTGTTTTGCTATCTAAAATCATAATATCTATTTTAGGATTTAGCCTTTTAGCAGCCATAGAAGCTGCTTTAAAATCAAAGTCAAAATGCTGAGCTAAATCGGCTTTAGTAATGACTAATAAATCAGCCTTTCTAAACATCACTGGATATTTTTCTACCTTATCGCTACCTTCTGTTACTGAAAGTAAAACTACATTTAAATGCTCGCCTAAATCATAACTTGCAGGACATACTAAATTTCCCACATTTTCAACAAATACTATATCAAGCTCACTAAGTTTGAAATGATGTAAAGCTTCATGCACCATAAAAGCATCTAAATGGCAAGTTTGTCCTGTGGTAATTTGATGAGCTAAGCCTCCTGCTTTGATAATGCGATTTGCATCATTATTAGTTTCTAAATCCCCTTCAACCACGGCTATTTTTAAATCATCTTTTAAAGTTTTTATAGTTTCTTCTAAAAGTGTTGTTTTACCGCTTCCTGGAGAACTCATTAGATTAATACAAAGAGTATTATACTCATTAAAATGCTCTCTATTATGAGCTGCTTGATGATCATTTTTTGATAAAATTTTACTAATAACATTAATAGTTTTTTCATCTTTTAAAGCTGGATTTTCATGATGGTGATCATGATGATGTTCATGTCCATTAATAGAACAGCCACAATCTTTACACATAATCTTTCCTTTATATTTTTATTTTATTGTATATAAAAAAGTATTAAAAAAATATGAGTTTTATTAAGTTTTTAAAGATAAATAATGCACAAGTTGCCCAAGTGCAATAGAGCTATCATTACAAGGAAATTGTAAAGAAGTTTTATAAGTGAATTTTTTTCGATCTAAAATTTCAAGTAAGGTTTTATTTTGAAATACCCCACCACACAAAAGCACTTCTTCTTTAAAATCTTTTGAATATTCTATAATTAAATTTGCAATGCCATTAAGCAAACCTGTGCTAATTTTAACCTTATCTTTATCTTCTAAAGCTTGTAAAAAAGCATTTTTAAAGCAAATTTCTTTTTCTTTGATGTCAAATTTGTAACTATAATCAAGATTTTTATCATAGTATTTTTCCATCAAAAGTCCAATTTGTGCTTCATAATCAAGCTTTTGTATATCAAAAGCAAAAGCGCCAAAAGCATCGATGATCCTACCAAGAGAACTCGTATATAAAGAGCTTTGAGTGTGAATTTTTTTAAGATTGTTTAATTTTACTTGAGAAAATTTAGCTAAAAACTCGCTAGCTTTATTTTCTAAATTAAAATCAAAAATCAAAGCTAAAGCTAAATTTGCGATATTTTTAATATCTGCATTAATTAGTTTGAAATTTTTAAAATGATTTAGCCTTTCATAGCTTTTTAAATTCGCTCTAAAAATCTCCCCACCCCAAATTTTTCCATCATCTCCATAACCTGTTCCATCAAAAACAAAGGCTAAAACATTATTTTTGTAAATTTTGTGTTCAAATAAACAAGCACACAAATGTGCATAGTGATGTTGCACGCGAAAATTTTTATAATCTTTAAATTCTTTTACATAGTTAAATTGTGGGTGTTTATCGCTTAAAATATGATCAAAATTTAGTTTATAAGAGTTTTGAAAGAAAGTTAAAATTTTAAAAAATCTCTCTTGTATGTCTAAACTTTTCATATCGCCTATATAAGGAGAAATAAAAATTTGATTTTTAAAAAAACATGCAAATTCGTTTTTTAACTCACTTCCTAGAGCTAGAATATTTTCTTTTGCATTAAAAATATCTGCTGTATTGATATAAAGTGGGTTAAGACCCTTTGAAGTCCTTAAAAACATTACTTCTTTACCAATAACTTGAGCAATGCTATCATCGCTTGAATTGTGTATTGCTCTATCATAATCAAGATAAAAATCAAATACATCACTAAGTTGCTCTAAAAGTTTTGTTTCTTCATAAATAATGCTTTGTGAGCTTAAATTAGCACTTGTTGCAATGATAGGTTTTTTAAAATGTTCAAAAAGCATTAAATGTGTTCCCATATAAGCTAACATAATACCTATTTTATTGGTATCTGGTGCTAAGCTTTTATGGATATTTTTGCTATTTAAAATAACTATGGGTTTTAAATTTGAAGTTAAAAGTTTTGCTTCAGCTTCATTAATAAAAGCTAATTCTTGAGCCATTTTAAGATCTTTTACCATGATAGCAAAAGGCTTTTTAGGGCGATTTTTGCGTATTCTAAGTTCATTTATAGCATTTTCATTTGTACTATCACAAATTAAATGAAACCCACCCATACCTTTAAAAGCTATGATTTTACCTTCTTCTAAAAGCTTTGCAAGCAAGATAAAAGCTTTTTCATCTTTGGCTAAAATATTTTGATTTTTATCTTTTAAAAAAATAGTAATTTTGCATTTTGGACATGAGAGTGGCTGAGCATGAAAGCGACGATTAACAGGATCTTCATACTCGCTTTGACAAAAAGAACACATTTTAAACTCATCCATAGTCGTATTAACTCTATCATATGGAAGTTTTTTTATAATAGAAAATCTTGGCCCGCAATTTGTGCAAGTGATGAAAGGGTATTTAAAACGCGGATTTTTCTCATCATAAAATTCATTATAACAATCCTCACAAAGAGCAAAATCGCTTAAAATCGGGCTAAATTTTTCACTATCTTGTGAAGTACTTATACTAAATTCATTATAAGTTTTTTGAAGTTTTTTATAAGAAAAATTAAAATCATCTATCCTAGCTAAAGGTGGTAAATTAGCAAAAAGTTTTTCTTTAAAAATTTCTAATTCATCATTACTACACTCAAGGATTATAACAACACCTAAGCTATTATTATAAACTTCACCTTTTAAATTAAGTTCTTTAGCTATATTAAAAACAAAAGGACGAAAGCCAACGCCTTGCACTAACCCTTTAATATGAATTTCATATCCAAAGTGGGACATCGCTTAACTTAAAAAATGGTATGTGTTTAAATACATTTTTACTAAGGCTTTTATGTTCAAACAAGCTCCCACTAAGCACGGCACAATCAACTTGTTCTTTAGCCTTTAAATCATCAAATAAATCTCTTAAAAAATACGCCAAACTCTCAACAACACCTAAGGCTATGATTTGATTTTCTACTCCAGCAAGCTTAAAACTCATCACGCTTCTTAAGGTCTTAGTATAATCAAATTCTTTTTGCTCATTAAGCTTAAAATCTATCCTAACACCTTTTGCCATTTTACTCTCATCTGCTAAAGCTAAAAGCGCTAATGCTGCTTTTTTCTCGTCTTCACCAAGCTCTAAAATCATCCCTACCATGCCAAAAAGATTAAAAAAATTATTAGCCATGTTTAGTTCTTTTCGCACTAGGATAAATTCTTTTTCATAATTAGCTAATAATCTCTTAGCAACATCATCTTGACTTATAGTTTCATAAAACTCATCAAAGCTTTTTGGCAAGCAAAGTTTTAAAAGATTGATTTCTTTATCGAGTAAAATAATATCATCATATTTTTTACTAAGTTCTAAAAGCAAAGGCTTTTTGTCTTTAAAATCAGACAATATACAAGAAATTCTTGCAAAATTTTTATCTTCTTTTTGAAAAATCAAATTTTTAAACTCAGGTAAAATATAATCATAACCCCTACAAACTACTAGCTCATTTTCGATTAAAGCCACTTCAAAATCATCTTCAAAATGTTCTAACTTTTTAAAATTTAAAAACTTAATTCCCTCTTTTTCAAGCTCAAAACATAAGGCAAACAAGAAAAGATTATCGTATATTTTTATTTTAAAATACTCATGATTTAATTGATGATTTTGCCTAAAAATAGCATTAAATTTAAGCTTTATTAGAGGCTTTTCAACCCCTGCTAAGATTTTAAACTGCTCGTTATTGCAGGAAAAAAATGCATTGATATGTTTTGGATCACTTGGCATTAAAAAATCATCTAATGCTTCATTAAAAATTTCAAAAGCATATACTCCTTTTGAGCTTTTAAAATATATTTTTTCTTTGTTTTTTAATTTTTCCAAGGCTTTTTTTAAATTATCGCAGAAATTTTCTTTAGTGATTTTTATAAAATCCTCTTCTATCTTAAACTCTTCTTCTACAAAAACATCCCATTCATTTTCTACAAGCTCGCCATTAGTATAAGCATTTGCATTGAGTCTTGTTAAAAAACTTCTTTTGGTGAAGGTTTTTTCTTTTTTTATAGGTGTAAAATCTTCTTCTATAACTTTTAAGTCAAATTTGTTTAAAAAAACACTATGGCTGATATTTTCTAAATTAGAACAAAAGGCTTGAATTTCATCTTTTTCGCCTTTAATCTTAATGATGATTTTTTCATCTTTTTGCTCATAATCATACACATAATCTTTAGCATAATAAGCTAACAAATATTCAAAAATATCGTTTTTAGATTTATAATCAAAAGTAATTTCTAAAAGCAAGTTAAAAACCTTAAAATTAAATTTTTTAAAGCATAAATATAACAATTTTAATTCTAAGGAAAGCTTAAACAAGCTATCTAAAATATAGATAGCTTGTTATTTTAGTAGTTAAATTCAGAACCGATAGCGATTTTTTGAATTTCTTTTTTGTTTTCAAGTTTTAAAAGTGGAGTATTTTTATCCATACCTAAAACTTTTGCTTTTTTGCCATCAAGTAATAATGCAACACCTTCAGGCAAAGCATAAACAACTACTTTAGGATTAACAATCAAAAACTCTTCTAATCTTTCCTCACGACTTTCACCATTGTGTCCTACTGGTTTGCCTGAGATAAAATGTGGGTTGATTTGATGAGGGAAGATATTAAAAGTATTGAATGATTTTGGTTCGACTATAGGCATATCATTAGTTGTCATCATAGTTACACCTGCTACGTTTGAGCCTGCTGACCAACCAACATAAGGCACACCCTCACTTACTCTTTTTGCGATGAGTTCAACTAGGTTATTATTGTAAAGTTGATTTACAAGTTCAAAAGTATTTCCGCCTCCTACAAAAATAGCATCAGCACTTTTAACAATATCAACAGCATTACCTCTATGTACACTAATTATTTGAAGTCCTAAACTTTCTAAAGCTTTAGCAACTTGTGCTTCATATTGTTCATAAGTTTTTCTAACACCTGCATAAGGTATAAATGCTACTTTTTTGCCTTTTAAGTTATTTTTTTCAACAAATTCTTTAAGCCAAGGTAAAGCATGGTTTAAATACCCAGTGTCTTTATAGCCTGAACTTGAGAGCAATAAAGCTTTTTGCTTATCTTTTGGAAAATTAACCACATCATTAGCATTTAAAGCCACACCGCTAAAAAGCATAGCAGCTAAACCAAGAGCACCTACTTTTAACAAATTTCTTCTTTTCATTGTTTTTCCTTTAAAAGATATTTAAAAACAATTTATTTTAATAAATGATTTTTTAAATTAAAATAAATTTTTGTTAAAAAATAAGACTTTTTAGAAAAACCTCTCTTGTCTTGTAATCAGGCATTAATTTATGTAAAAAATCATAAAATTCTTTTTGATGATGTGGGTAGATTAAATGTGTAAGTTCATGTAAAATCACATATTCTATAGCTTTTATAGGTTTTTGCATGAGTTTTAAATTTAAGTTTATATATGCTTTTTGATGATTGCAAGAACCCCATCTTGAAATCATTTCTTTAATACAAATTCTTTGCACCTTTCTCTTGTGGATAAATTGCCATTTTTTTATAAGATATTCAAAAATCACCCTAGCACTACGCCTTAAAAAAAGATCTAAGGCTTTTTGATTTTTTGCAAAGATTTTATCTTTTTTTATGAGAACTTTTTTATGATTTTCATTAAAAACTAGCTTGTATTTTTTACCTAAAAAATACAATTCATCACTTGCTAAAACTACTCTTTTTAAAGAAAGTTCTTTTTCTTTAGCTCTAATCCAGCTTTCATTTTTTTCTAAAAATCTTAAAACATCTCTTTGTTCATAATATAGCGGTATGCTAAGTTTGAAATTTAAATCCCTATCTATCCTAAGTCTTAGATATTTAAGTTTTTTCTTTTCAAAAGCAAAACGAAATTCTTTAAATTCTAAAATTCCTTTTATACTAGTGATTTGCCTTGCCATTTTTTACTTTTCCATCTATATGAATTTACAATACCGCGCAAAAACTCATCTGCACAAAAACCTATCCAAACTCCTAAAATTCCAAGTCCAGCATAAAAACAAAGCACGTAACCAACCGGTAAAGAAACCCCGAGCATAAACACCACTCCACTTAAAAACGGAAATCTCGCATCACCACTTGCTCTTAGCGAATTCACCATGACTATATTAAAAGTTCTTGAGATTTCTAAGAAAATTGAAAGAGTAAAAAGTGGTATCATAAGTTCTTTTAAACTTTCTTCAAGCTTTACCACACCCATGGTAAAATCTTGCAAAACATAATTAAGCAAAGCTACAAAAGCACTTGCTATCACGCTAAAATATAAAGCTATCCAAGTATGTTTATAGGCTACATTTAAGTATTTTGCGCCGACTAATTTACCTATGATAATTTCATTTGCCACGCTTATGGCTTGTCCTACTAGCATGATAAGTAAAGAAATTTGAAAATAAATTGTTTGAACACTTAAGTTTTCTTTACCTAAACTTGCTACAAAAGCAAAAGCTATGGTGTATTGTATAAACCATATCAAATGCTCTCCTGCTGCAAAACCACCGATATTAAAAATCTTTTTAAGTACTACTTTTTCAAGGTTTATCATCTCTTTGATTTTAAGATGAATTTTGAGCTTAAAACTAAGTATTGCTATAAGCATACTAAAGGCTACCAAACGCCCAAGTATATTACTAAGCCCTACTCCAAAAAGCTCTAACTTTGTAAAATGTAATACATAAAAATTTCCTATAAATATCACAACATTCATCAATAAGGTAGTAAACATAACCCAATAAGCCATATTATACACCCTAATAATAGCAGCCAAAACTATACCCATAGCGTCAAAAAACAGACAAATTCCAAGCATGTGCAAGTAAATCGCACTATCTTTTAAAAGCTCATTTGGAATTTGCAAAAGATAGAGTAAAAACTCTCCATGCCATAAAATCAAACTTCCACAGACAAAACCAAGCAAGGCATTTAAAAATAAACTTTGATGAATTGCTTTTCTTGCTAAAGTGTAATCTTTAGCTCCTAAAGCTTGAGCAATCACTACACTACAACCTACACTTAAAAAACTAAAAATAATGATAAATAAATCTGCTACTTGATTACCCGCACCCATGGCTCCAACTAAAAAGTTAGAATACTGCGAAACCATCACAGTGTTGATAATCAAAGAAAAATATCTTAAAAACATTTCAAGTAATATAGGCATACTAAGATGCTTGAGTGAAAGTTGTTTGCTTGCCATGAATACTCTTTTTGATAATAATCTTTTGAAAGTAAAAAGTAATTTTACTTAAAAATTACTTTTTACAAAATAAATAATATTAATTTGAATTTAATATACTTAAAACAATCTGCTCATTTTCCTCTTTAAAAGTATATATTAAATCATCACACTTATATGAGATTTCTTTTTTACAAGTTTTATCTTTTAAAGGTTCTTGTAGAATTTGTGGTAAGTGTTTTTTGACTAAAGTTTTTATTGACATTCCTAATCCGTGATTTAAATTTTTAATCAATCTACCATCTATTTGTTTTTCACAATTAATTTCATATAAACAAACATCAAATCCTAATTCACCTAAAAACCCATATAATTCTTTCTTATCTTTAAATGGAGCTATAGTATCATATATACTATGATAACTAATATAAGGAATTTTTCTATAACTTGATTGAAGTTTTAAATGTTCATAATTTAAAATATCTCTAATATTTTTTCTTGCATTAGAAAAATAACAAGGAGAGTATTGATTGGATGTCCAAAAACTTTTAGTAAATAAAAACAAATCAATATTTTCAGAATAATTTATATAATTTTCATAATTCTTAACATAATCAATTTCCTTGGCAAAACCCAAATATGCAAGAGGTGTAAGAGTATAAGAGGAATTATCTATTATGGCATCTACAACCCAAGGACTTATTTTAGCACATAAATTTGCTAAATATCCCCCATGAGAACTACCAATTAAAATTACTGGTACACCCCCCCCATATTTTTTTCCACATGTAATATAGCATTAGATATATCTATTGCTTGCATGATGCCAAAATTTTGATACTCATTTTTAGTTGGTTTTAAAGTGGCACTAAGTTGAATTTTACTTTGATTGTGAATTTTGTTTGTTGATTTTAATTCAATCATCTGCTGGTCTATATATTTTAAACCATCATAGGAAAAATCTTTCCATTTTACACCAAAAGCTTTGCATGAATGCTCTAGTATAAATTCATCTATATTATCAAATACTATTTTTGCACCGTTATTTAATCTTGAACCAATACAATGATATTCAACACTAAGCACAATTACATCAAAATTACTACAAATGGTTTCAGCTAAATGTCTTCTATAATCACTATTTGCATCATCTCCAAATCCAGAAATAATACAAACAATAGCTTTCATTTGCTTACTATCATCATAAGTGATTTTGTATTCTAATTTACTTTCTCTTTTTATACCAAGTTCTACATCATCACAAGTGTCTATGAAATAAGTTTCATTTTTAAGCATATTAAGCCTTTTAGAAATTTTGATTAATTATATCATCAAAATTTCTAAATAAATAAAAATTATCCAAAAGCTCCATTTAAATAAGCTTTTGTTTTTTCTTCTTTAGGATTTTCAAAAAATTCTTTACTCTCTCCAAATTCTACAAGCTCTCCTAAATGAAAAAACGCAGTATAATCAGCCACGCGCTTAGCTTGTTGCATGTTATGTGTTACCATGATCATGGAAAGATTATGACTTAATTCTTTAATAAGCTCTTCTATAACACTTGAAGATATAGGATCAAGTGCAGAAGTTGGTTCATCTAAAAGTAATAATTTTGGCTTTATAGCCAAAGCTCTTGCAATACAAAGGCGTTGCTGCTGACCACCTGAAAGTGCTAGAGCATTTTGTTTTAGTTTATCTTTAACCTCTTCAAAAAGCCCTACTTTTTTAAGACAATCTTCCACCAAAGCATCTTCTTCATCTTTGTTTTTGATCATCCCATGGAGTTTTGGTGCATAAGAAATATTATCATAAATGCTTTTTACAAAAACATTAGGTTGTTGAAATACCATTCCGACTTTTTTTCTAAGCACAACTAAATCTTGATTTTTAACATCTTTGCCATCAATCTCAACAAGTCCATCTACTTTTGCTATTTTGTCATTCATCCTATTAAAACAACGCAAAAATGTGGATTTTCCACAGCCTGAAGCACCTATTAAAGCTGTGATTTTATTTTTTTGAATTTCCATATTAATATCAAATAAAGCTTGTTTTTTACCATAAAATAAATTTAGATTTGTTGTTTTTGCTATCATTTTAATTTTCCTTGAAAATATCTTCTTAAAAGTATTACTGCTAAATTTAAAATCACCAAAAGAGATAAAAGTACTATAATCCCTGCTGCTGTTCTTTCTAAAAATGCACGCTCTGGCATAGCTGACCATGAAAAAATTTGAGCAGGTAAAACACTTGTTGGCGCAAAAACACTATTTGCCACATCAGGTATAAAAGCTATCATACCTATAATCATCAAAGGTGCGGTTTCGCCAATAGCTTGAGCTAAAGTTAAAATAGAACCTGTTAAAATCATAGGCATTGCCAAAGGTAGCATAATGCCTTTTATCATTTGAATTTTAGTCATGCCTAAAGCATATGCTGCATTTTTCATATTAATATCCACACTTTTTAAGGCAGCTTTAGTTGAAACAATAATAATAGGCAAGCTCATAATAGCCAAAGTTAATCCTCCAACTAAAGCACTAGAACGAGGCATCCCAAAAAGATTAATAAACACCCCAAGTCCTAAAAGTCCAAATAAAATACTAGGAATACTTGCAAGGTTATTAATACACACTTCTATAAAATGCGTAAATACATTTTGCGGAGCAAATTCTTCTAAATAAATAGCTGCTCCAACTCCTATTGGGATACTTACAACCATACAAACTATCATCACAAGTAAAGTTCCAACCACAGAAGCAAAGATTCCTGAATTTTCAGGTGATTTAGAATCTCCATTAAGGAAAAAATTTGTGTTAAAACTTAGTTTGATTTCTTGCTTTTGAACTAATTCATCAACTAAAGTTTTTTGTTCATCGCTTAGTTTATTGTAGTTTTTTTTCATATATTGATCAACTTCAGAATTTGCTAAAAGCCAAGATTTTTCTTTGATTTGACCCGTTCTTATTTTCCTTTGTTCAGCACGCGATAAAAGCTCATATGAAGGGCTATTTCTATCAGCCTGGGCATAAATGTAAGTTTGCTTAAAAGCTCCTATCCCAAGATACCCTACACTTGATAAAAAAATACAAAGAAAAATAAGGTTTATATAAAGCCCCATTTTACAGAATCTTTTGAAATTTTTTGAAGCTTTTTTTCTTTGTTTAAAAAGTTTTTTCATAAATTTTTCCTTTTATGGAAGCGATTTATCAAATAAACGCTAAAAATATTAATGATTAATGTGATAATAAAAAGCACAAGCCCTAAAGAAAATGCACTTAAAGCTAAAGAACTATCAAAAGCTTGATCACCACTTAATGCTTCTACTATTTTTACAGTCACTGTTGTCATATCTTCTAAAAAATTCATTGTTAAATTTGGACGCAATGAAGCAGCCATAACAACAATCATCGTTTCACCTAAAGCTCTTGAAAGTCCTAAAAGACAAGCTGCAACTATACCTGGCATTGCTTCTGGTAAAATTACTGCAAATACGACTTCTTTTTTAGTCATACCTAAAGCATAAGCTCCATTTATCCTTTTTGAACTTACAGCTTCAATGCAATCTTGTGAGAGTGAAGCTACTATAGGAACTATCATAATACCCATGATAAAACCTGCACCTAGGGCGCTTTGAAAACTAGCTTTGATACCAAAAAGAGAAAAAAACCACACTATAAAAGGAGCTACAACTATGGCTGCGAAAAATCCAAAAACTACAGTAGGAATTCCTGCTATGATTTCCAAAATAGGTTTTAAATAGTTTTTAGATTTTTTACCTGCAAATACTCCAAGATAAATAGCACACATTACACCTAAAGGTAAGGCTGTTAGCATTGCTATTAATGAAATATAAAAAGTTCCCCAAAATAAACTCAAAGCACCAAAAACCCCATGCTTACTACTTCCATCAGCACCTACAAATGCAGCATCTGCTGCCCACTGACTTGAGAATAAAAAAGTTAATACACTTTCTTTTTGAAAAAATTTTAATGCCTCGATTAAAATCGTTAGCATAATAGCAAAGCTTACTACTACACTAACAAAAGCACAAAGAAAAAGTGTTAATTTTATTATTTTTTCTTTTATCAATTTTTCATCCTAAATCAAAAAACTTTCCCTGCTTTAACAAGCTCATCAGTTAATAAACCTTTTTCTTCTATATGTTTTTGGGTTTGTTCTAAAGTTTTTTCATCCAAAGGAACTAATCCTATTTTTTCTAATTCTGCTCCGCTTTTAGCTAAATCACCACTCATGTAAATTTTTGCAAATTCAAATACTTCTGGATTTTTCTTAGCATTCATATATATAAACAAAGAACGAGCTAGTTTATATTTTCCTTCGGAAATATTCTTCTCATCAGCTTTTACACCATCAATGTAAGCAGCATTAATCTTATCATCATTGCTAGCTAAAAATCCGTATCCAAAAAGCCCAAAAGCTTCTTTATCAACAGAAAGTTTTGAAACAATTAAATTATCATTTTCACCGCTTGGTATAAATGCTCCATCTTGGCGTATAGTTTTATATGCACCTTTATATTCAGGAATTTTTTTAGAAATATCTACCATTACAAGCTCTTCTATACTATCTCTTGTTCCTGAACTTGATGGGGGACCATAGATTGTAATTTTTCTATTTGGTAGATTTTTATTGATTTGTTGCCAATTTGTATAAGGATTTGGGACTAATTTTCCATCTTGCGGAATTTCTTTAGCCAAAGCTAAAAATAACTCATGTAAGCTTATATTTAACGGAGCATTGATTTTATTTTGAGCTAAAACTATGCCATCATAACCTATCATAATCCCGACTATATCACTCACACCTGATTTTTTACAAGTTTCAAATTCACTTGGCTTAATTGCTCTTGAAGCATTAGAAATATCAGTAATTCCCTCGCAAAACACTTTAAAACCACCGCCTGTGCCAAGACTTTCAACTATAGGTGTTTTTGTATTTTTTATAACAGCATATTCTTCAGCAACAAAAGAAGTAAAAGGATAGACAGTAGATGAACCTGCTATTTTTAATTCTACTGCTTCTAAACTAACAAAGCAAGCCATACTTAAAGCTAAAAGTTTTTTCATTTTTTCTCCTTAGTTAAAAAGTAATGAAAATTTAAAAAAACTTGGAAACATTTTGGATACATGTATTTTTTGATATAATTTTTATATGTTAAATATTATTTTGATAGAAGATGATAAAGACTTAAACGAATTAATCACACTAAGACTTAGCCAAGAAAATATAAAAATTTATAGTTATTTTGATTTTTTTGACTTAGAATATTTTCTAGATACAAACGAAATAGACTTAATCATCATGGATAGAAATTTACCAAGTGGTGATAGTGTAGAGATGATAAAACAATTAAGAAAAAAAGGTTATATGGAGCCTGTGATTTTTCTTAGCGCAAAGACTTTACAAAAAGATATTTTAGAAGGTTTTGAGCAAGGCTGTGATGATTATATATGTAAACCCTTTGATTTTAATGAGCTTTTATTTAGAATTAAAGCTGTAACTAAAAGAAATAAAATTCCAAAAGAACAAATTTCTTATCAAGATTTTACCTTATATATAGAAGAGAGAAAATTAACCTATAAAACAAATACATTTGAAAATTTATCAACCCTAGATGTGGAATTACTCAAGTGTTTTTTTAATCACAAAAATCAACTTCTAAGCCGTCAATTTTTAAGTGAGCAAGTATGGAAAAATGACACAACAAGCGATAAGACAATCAATACAGCTATTTTAAGATTAAAACAAAAAATTCCACAAATTAAGGAAAATATCATTTCAGTGCGCTCGGTGGGTTATAAATTGTGCTAAAAATAAAAACATTTTTCCTTTTTACACTTGGATTTTTTTGTATTGCTTTTTTTATATTGTTTTATTTTTTCAATGAAAGCTATATCAATACTACGGTAAAAAATACTTATGAGCAAAAACTAAAAACACTCAATGATGTTTTACAATTTCAGTTATTAGATACACTAAATTCCAATAATATCAAGCAATTTGCTCAAAATACTAGAGCAGATTTTATCATTAAACAAAATGATGATATTTTTTCATCATTAAAAGATTATTCTTATTTTCTAAAACATTTTAAGTCTAATTTTACCCATGATTTTTATAAGCAAAAAGAAATTTATTTTAAAGCTTATGCTTATAAAAACTATCAATACATCATTATTGTATATCCTAAAATACATTCTTTGGTGCAAAATTTTTGGATTAAAAATATTATTATTTTTTCTTTCTTTTTACTTGTACTTGTTGTGTTTTATTTTATTGTGTTTTATTTTTTCAAAAATTATTTTCAAGAATTATTATTGTTTGTTAAAAGTATAAAATCAAATACTAATTTCATTTTAAAATATAATTTCGTTTATGAATTAAAAAATTTAAATTTACGCTTATTGAAAATTAAAAAATTACTCATCAAGCAAGAATTAAAAAACAAAAAACAAGCTAAGAAAATTCAAACCAAAAACACCCAATTAAGCAATGTAATCAGCGCTATATCACATGAGCTTAAAAACCCTATAAGCGTTATAGATTTGAGCTTGCAATCTTTAAAAGAAACTAATGATGGAAATATGAAATTATTTTTACTTGAAAAAATTCACAAACAAAGCGTAAAAATCAACCAACTAACACATAAACTCAATTTTGTTTTTAATCTTAATTTTGATTCTTTAAATTTAGAAAAATTCGATCTATATGCTTTAAGTAAAAATTTATTAGAAAGTTTTAGAGATGATAGGTTGAAATTTCAAGGCCAAACAAGCTTTATCAAAGCGGATAAATTTCTCATAGAACAAGTTATCATTAATCTAATAGATAATGCTCTAAAATACAGTAAAAAAGAGGTACTAATCATCATAAAAAATCAAAATTTTACTATCATAGACCAAGGTATAGGCATAGAAGAAAAACACCTTAAATTTATAACAAAAAAATTCTACAAAGCAAACTCAACACACAACAACTCTTTTGGACTAGGATTATTTTTAGTTAAAAAAATACTCACTTTACACAAAAGTTCTTTAAAAATTCAATCTAACCCGCAAAAAGGTAGTGTTTTTTCTTTTAGTATTAATTTATAATTTTATGAATACGCTTATTAATGTATTTTTAATGTAGTTCTAACTAATATAACAAAAATAATTCATAAGGAGAAAAAATGCTATCTAAAGAAGTAGTGGCTTTATTAAACGAGCAAATCAATAAAGAAATGTATGCAGCAAATTTGTATTTGAGTATGAGTTCATGGTGCTATGAGCATAGTTTTGATGGTGCTGGGGCGTTTTTATTTGAGCATGCAAGAGAAGAAAGTGATCATGCAAGAAAACTCATCACTTATTTAAATGAAACTGATTCTAAAGTAGAATTAAAAGAAGTTAAAAAACCTGATAGTGATTTTAAATCATTACTTGATGTATTTGAAAAAACTTTCGAGCATGAGCAAAGCATTACCGCTTCTATTAATAATCTTGTAGATTTTATGCTTTCAAGTAAAGATTATTCAACTTTTAATTTCTTGCAATGGTACGTAAGCGAACAGCACGAAGAAGAAGCGCTTTTTAGAGGTATAGTAGATAAAATCAAACTCATAAGCGATAATGGCAATGGCTTATATATGGTAGATCAATACATCAAAAGCTTAATTAATAAATAATATTTAGCTTCCGTAAATTTGGAAGCTAAATATCTTTTAATTTAAAAGAATTCTTGCAAAATAAAAGTAAATTTGCTAAAATACTTTTTATTTAAAAGGATTTTTATGCAAATGAATGAAATTACTGATAAACTTAAATTTATACTCCAAAAAGAAGGTATAAAAAACGCCAAAGATTCTGATGTGGCTAAAATGCTAAATATCAATCCTGATACCTTTTATAGTATGAAATTTAGAAATTCCATACCTTATAAGCAAATACTTCATTTTTTAAATGAAAGAAATATCAATATCAATGCATTTTTTTATGAAGATTCCCTTGAGAGCAATACTCCAGCACTTGATTTAAACTATAATGTCTTAAAATATTATGATGTTAATGCTTCTATGGGAGGTGGAGCTTTAAATGATAATGTGAGTTTTTCAGAAGTGATTATAGATGAAAAACTAAGTGATTTTTTTGACTCAAAAGATTGTGATATCATCCCTTGTATAGGCGATAGTATGGAGCCTGAAATCAAAGATGATTCTTTGTGTTTAGTAGATAAAAGTAAAAGCTTTAAAGAAGGCGGAGTTTTTGCAGTAAATACTCGAGATGGTTTATTTATCAAACAAATTTTTAAAAGTAATAAAGGCGGGGTTTATCTACACTCTTTTAATCTAAGTTATGCAGATGTACATTATCAAAATGGCGATTTTTTAATCGTGGGTAAGGTAGTGGGGACTATAAGTAGAATTTAGTATTTAGCAAATAACTTCTTTTTCTATATGATAATTTTTATTATTTAAATTAATAAAAAATAAATATAAATATATTTTAAGTTAATTTTTATTAAAAAATAGTCACAATTATACTTTAATAGTTAATAGATAATAAATAAGAGTATTTTTATCTTTTAACAAAACACGCGAAAGGGAAGTTATGAAACACAAATTAGCTAAGGTTGCTACCTATGCCTGTTTAGCCTTAGGTATAAGTTTAAGTTCGCAAGCTTTTGCTTCTTCAGAGCCTAGAACTCTTGATGGTTATGTAGCTCAAGAGGATGCATTTTTTGACTATCTTTACAAACATCACCCTATTTTTAAATATGAAAAAGAAGGGCGTTTGGTAGGTAAATTTACTCATAGTGATAGAACAGAAAACTGGGTTTTAAATCAAAATGGGGCTAAATTTGCTACTGAGCATGATTTAAAACAAGCTTCTATTACTTATCGCTTGCCTTATGAATCTTTTTTGGATTTTCCAAACAAATTTGTGGGTCCAAAAAAATGTGGCGAATGCCATCCTGCTCAATATGCTTCTTGGAAGCGTTCTCGCCATGCAAAAACCGTGCGTTTTCCGCATGAAATGGAAGAAGTTGGTGGAGCTGAAGGCTTGAAAAAACCTATGTATAACTCTCAAGCTACTATTTTACCTGATGGAATTTATCCAAATGATGTTTATGCTCTCATTGGAACACCAAGAACAAAATATGGTTTTATAGATAGATGGCTTGTGCGTGGAACATACCATGTTGAAGATGGAAATTTGAGTGATTTAAGTGGTAAATTAACCGCTGGAGGCAATCAATTTTCAAGACTTTGGAGTGAGTTTTTAACCCCTGAAATGGCACAAAAGATAGCTGCATTTGCACCTGGTTTTCCTACCAAAATGGAAGATTTTGGAGGAAATGGTTCTCAAGTATGGGGAACAAACTCTTATGCTGCAACTTATAAAGAAAAAGCAGTTTTCCAGCCTGCAACTGCATATTGTGAAACCTGTCATACTTTTAAATTTGACTTTAAAAATAAGGAAGAATTTTACAAAGCACTAGGTAATCCAAAAGAACTTCAAAAACATACCATCTCAAAAGGTATTACTTGCGAGGAATGCCACGGGGCTGGAGCGCATCTTTATGGAGCAAGAGGTGCGGGTATGCCATCAAATTGCGAAAGATGTCATCAAAGATTTTCATATAATGAAACCGAGGCTAAAATCAATCCTAGAAAACCTTTCAATGCGTATTTTAAATCAAGTTGTCCTGCATGTGGAACAGAAGGTGCTCAAATGTATTCTTCAGCGCACTATGATAAGGGTATGAGATGTAATACTTGTCATGATCCACATGAAGTAACTTTTAATGATTGGAAAAGCGGTTATACTAAAACAAAACTTAAAAAAACTTGCAAAGATTGCCATGAAACCCAAGCTAGCTTTTTTAAAAAAGGTGGAATTCACGCAAAAGATAGCTGTACAGCTTGTCACATGCCAAATATGATGAGTTGTGAAAATTTTGGAGCAGTTCAAAACCCTGACAAAGGTGGATTTGATAATGTTAGAGCCTCTCATATATGGAATATCAAAGTAGACAAAACCGCAAAAACACTTAACCCACCAGAAGGCAAAGAAAGATCACCTAAAGTTGGTGGTTGGACTATAGCTAGAGATGATGAAGGTAGATTTTTCCTTGATTTAATGTGGAGTTGTGGTAGAACTAGTTTTAGTGATATTAATCTAATGGGTCCTGGTGCAAGTGGTTGTCATAGCCCTGTGCAATCAACCTTGCCTGAAAAACTTCACTTTAGCAATCAAGAAATGATTTATGATAAAGTAATGCAGTGGCAAAACCCTGTTAAAGAAGGCTATGAGAAAATTAGAAAAGGCATAGCAAATATTGATAAAACTTTTGCTGAAAAAACCAAACTTTCAGTAGAGCAAAAATCAAAAGTGCTAATCTTAACTAATCAAGCTCAAGCCATAGCTGATAGACTAGAAAAAGATGGTTCTTGGGGTGTTCATGGACCTGCTTATTCTAAGAAAATCATAGAAGAAGCTTTAATTTATATCCAAGAAGCACAAAATATCCTAAATGGTAAATAAAAACAAAGGAAGAATGAAAAATTCTTCCTTAAAATAAGGAGCTAGTCTTGAAAAATTTAATCACTCGACTTTTTATTGTCCTTTTTACTCTTTTTATGCCATCAGGATTTATTTTTGCTGAGGCTAATGGAGAAATAGGCTCAATAGAAGGTGTAAAAAGCATTAGCTTAGCGCAAGCTCAAGAAATGCTAGATCAAAACAATACTTATTTTTTTGATGTCAATTCAGAGCAAGATAGACAAGCTAATGGCTATATACCTAATTCCATATCAACCTATGTGGAAAATTGGCAAAATTTACTACCTAATGATAAAAATGCAAATTTAGTATTTTATGGTTTAAATCGTTTTAGATTTGAAGCTTCTCAAGCTGCTGCAGTTGCTATAGAACTTGGCTATAAGAACTCTGTTGTAATGCTTGATGGCATTGAATCATGGATAACTTCAGGTAGAAAAGTTGAAAAAATAGACACAGTTAAATGGGAAAAAGCTAAAGAAATTATCGAATTTAAAGATACTATTCACTCAAGATTTAAATTTAGCAATACCCCATCTTGTCGTGATTGTCATGCTCAAAAAGGCAAAGGCATTAGAGTTGATATTGCAGCAAGTAAAAACTTAATCAATCAAAAATGCGCAACTTGCCATGAAAAAGCAAGCAATGCTTTAGCAAAAAGCGCTCATGGGGTAGAAAAATTCTTACCTGCTCAAGATATGCAAAAGAAAAAAGAAAAACCATCTTGTGCGACTTGTCACTCTATTCATATTACTCCAAAACATTCAGGAATTTATTCACAAAAACAATTAGTCGATCAAAAATGCGCACAATGTCATAAACAAAAAAGCATGACTTTTCATATGACTTTCCATGGTAAAGGTATGTTTTTAAGCACTCCAGGTGAAACTCCAAGTGTTGCTACTTGCTCTGATTGTCATGGCAAACACAATATTTTAAAATCAAGCGAAAGAAGCTCAACCCTCTCGCCAATTAACCGTGTTCAAACTTGTAAAACATGTCACCCAAATGCAAATGAAAATTTCGCAAATTGGATGGCACATGCTGATCATAGCGATGGCGAAAAATATCCTGGATTACATGGTGCTTATATATTTATGACTATTTTAGTGATTTCTGTGTTTGTTTTCTTTGGAGCTCATACTATACTTTGGTGCTTGCGCTTAATTGCTATGCGTATAAAATATCCTAAAGAATGGAAAGAAGCAAGAAAAGCAGCACATGAAGATAAAGTAAGAGTAAGAAGATTCAGTACTTTCCATAGAATTCAGCATTTCTTTATGGCAGCTAGCTTTTTGGGTCTTGCATTCTCAGGCTTACCGCAAAAATTCTATGATTCAGCGTGGGCTAAACCTATGATTGATTTAATGGGTGGAGATATCATTAATGCAGCAACCATACATCATATTTCAGCCATAGTAATGTTTGCAGTATTTTTCTCTCACATTGGAGAAATCATCATTGTAAATTGGAAACGCCGTGATGTAGCAAGGGATCCAATCACTGGTAAAATAAGCTTTATGAAAGTTTTAAAAGCTACTTTTGGGCCTGATTCTTTAATGCCAAATTGGCAAGATTTTAAAGATATGAAAGATCATTTTAAATGGTTCTTTGGTTTTGGGCCAAGACCACAATTTGACCGCTGGACTTATTGGGAAAAATTTGATTATCTAGCAGTATTTTGGGGTATGTTTATCATTGGTATTTCAGGGCTTATTTTATGGTTTCCTGCTTTCTTTGGTAAATTTTTACCAGGTGAAGCAATCAACTTAGCAACCCTACTTCACTCTGACGAAGCTTTACTTGCTACAGGATTTATTTTTGCAATTCACTTCTTTAATACACATTTTAGAGCAGATCGCTTCCCTATGGATATGGTGATTTTCTCAGGAAATGTTAGTGAAGAAGAGATTAAACAAGAAAGAAGCGTATGGTATAAACGCTTAAAAGAAAGTGGAAAATTAAACACTTTATATGAAAATAAAAGTAATTTTAAAGCATATCAATGGCTAGCTAAACTTGCAGGATTTGCAATGCTAATCACTGGTTTGGTGTTTTTATTTTTAATGCTTTATACTTTCTTTAACACTATCTTATAACCTTATTCGCTATAATAGCGAATAAGGACTTTTCCTAACTTTTTCAAGGATTTTAAATGTTTAAAACAATACTCACACTTAGTTTTTTAAGTATTTTTTTTATAGCATGTTCTAATGAAGAAAAACTTGATTCTAATTTAATCTCAAGCGGTACACAATTTTCTAAAGAAAATTTACAAAAAGCAAATGATTTAGATAAAAAATCTTATGAAGAAATAGCTCATTTATTTAAAGATAATACAAATATAAAAAGTGGTGATAAAAATATTTTAATCATTTTCAGCGCAAATCATTGTCTTTATTGTGATAAATTAAAAGAAGAGATTAAAAATGATAAAAAAATACAAGAACTTATAAAAGAAAAATACAGCTCATATTATATAAATATAAGCTATAAAAAAATTCATACATTTTATAAAAACCACAAAAGCGACTTAAGTACAGCTGAACTTTCTAGTATTTATGATATAGTAGCCACCCCTACTATTGTAATTTTAAACAAAAACAGTCAAACTTTGCTAAATTATCCTGGTTTTATTAGCGCAAAAAGATTAAGCGCTACAATGGAGTTTTTAAACCAAAAAGAAAATCAAAATTTAGACGAAGCAGCCATAGCGCAAAAACTTATACATTTTTATAAAGAAAATAATATTTAAAGGTTAAAAATGCAGTATTTTTTTTCTTTTGCGATGAGTTTTTTACTAATGAGCATATACGCCATAGCTTGTGCTGTGGCGACCTTTATAGAAAATGATTTTGGTATTAGCGCAGCTAAAGCTTTGATTTATAATAATGCTTGGTTTGATATGTTGCATTTATTACTAGGTTTAAATTTAATCGGAGTGATATTTTATAACAAGCTTTTTCAAAAGAAAAAATACTCTATCTTGCTTTTGCATTTATCTTTTATAGTGATTTTAATCGGTGCTGGACTTACTAGATATTTTGGCTTAGAAGGTGGAATGCATATAAGAGAAAATCAAAATTCTAACACCATAGTTACTAGAGAAGAATTTATAAAAATTACTGATTTTGATACTAATGCTAGTTTTGAATTTCCTATTAGCTTTACCCCACTAACTCAAAAGCATTTTGAAAAAACTATAGACTTAAATGGCGAAAAATTAATCATAAGCTCTATCAAATACACTCCACAAAAAGACTCTATCACACCTGCTAGCTTAAAATTAAACATTAATTATCAAAAAGCAAATACACAAATAATCTTAAATCCAAATTTTACAAACAAACAAGTAGTGCATTTTAACTTACAGGGAAAAGATTTTACTATCAATTGGGGGCCCAAAGAAATCAAACTTCCTTTTGCATTACACTTAAAAGATTTTATACTAGAGCGTTATTTAGGCTCTATGAGTCCATCTTCTTATACTTCAAAAATTCAAATCATAGATAAGCAAAACAATATTGAGTTAGATTATGATATTTTTATGAATAATGTTCTTGATTATGGTGGATATAGATTTTTTCAAAGCTCTTATGATCAAGATGAGAAAGGCACCATACTTTCAGTCAATAAAGATCCTGGTAAAATTCCTACTTATATAGGTTATACTTTATTAATTTTAGGATTTTTATGGGTTTTATTTGACAAAAACTCAAGATTTCATCGTTTAAGTGTTTATTTAAAAAAAGGCCAAAGTTTTGTATTGTTTATTTTGCTTTTTGCAAATTTACAAACTCCACTTTTTGCACAAGAAAATAAAAATGAAATTTTAAATTTAATCTCAAATTTGCAAAAAAATTCCTATGAACATTCTTTAAATTTTGCAAAATTACTTGTACAAGATCATAATGGTAGAATCAAACCTTTAGATACTTTGGCAATGGAATTTGTTTATAAAATCACTCAAAAAGAAAAATTTTTAAATCTTCACTATGATCAAATTTTTCTTGCAATGATGATTTATCCTAAAGAATTTAGAAAAATCAAAATGATAGCTACAAAAACAAGCAAGCTAAGAGAATTAATAGGCACAGATATAAACGAAAAATACATAGCATTTGATGATGTGTTTGATAATGGGATATATAAACTGAGTAATTATGTTGAGGAAGCTAACCGCAAAAAGCCCTCACTAAGAACTAGCTTTGATAAAGATTTGCTAGCCTTAGATGAAAAAATAAATCATACATATTATATTTATAGTGGTCAAGCTTTAACTATTTTTCCTGATATTAATGAGCAAAGTTTAAAGTGGTATTCTCCGGTGCAAATTTTACCTTTTGCAAAAGAAGATGTAGAGCGTTTACAAATGCTTTTAGTTAGCTATTTTTTACAAGTTCGTAATGGTGTTGAAAATAATCAATGGCAAGATGCAAATGAAATTTTACAATCCTTAAAAGACTTTCAAAATCATTATGGAAGCAGTGTTTTACCACCAAAAGAAAGATTAGATCTTGAAATACTGCTTAATCATTATAATATCTTTGATAATCTAACTTTTGTTTATATTAGCTTTGCGTTAGTTTTTTTCTTTTTAAGTTTTTATACTATATTAAAAAATATTTCTTTATCTGCCTTTGTGTATAGATTTTTTTACATCATTTTAAGTATGTGTGTAATCATACATGCGCTAGCTTTAATCATTCGTTGGTATGTAGGTGGGCATGCTCCTTGGAGTAATGCTTATGAAAGTATGATTTACATAGCTTTTGCTTGTGCGATAAGCGCTGTGATATTTTTTAAAAAATCACTTTTGGCTTTATGTAGTGCGAGCTTTTTAGCAGGTATTTCACTTTTTGTAGCTCATCTTGGCTTTATGGATCCTCAAATTGGAAATCTAATACCTGTTTTAAAATCATATTGGCTTAATATTCATGTATCGATTATAACAGCAAGCTATGGATTTTTAGCACTTTGTTTTATTATAGGGATTTTGAGTTTAATTCTTTTTACTTTAAGAAGTAAAAATAAAAATATAGATTTAAATATCACCAAACTACACTGCGTTAATGAAATGTCTATGATAATAGGGCTTGCAATGCTTACAATAGGAAATTTTTTAGGCGGAGTTTGGGCTAATGAAAGCTGGGGAAGATATTGGGGTTGGGATCCAAAAGAAACTTGGGCTTTGATTTCTATTGTAGTTTATACCATGGTATTACACTTAAGATTTATTTTCAAAACTTATTTTATTTTTGTTTTTGCAAGTGCTAGCGTTTTAGCCTTTTATAGTATATTAATGACTTATTTTGGAGTAAATTTTTACCTTTCTGGACTTCATTCTTATGCAAATGGCGACGCCTTCCCTATACCAACTTTTATATATGTTTTGATTGTGCTTAATTTTGTTTTAATTATTAGCGCAGGAAGAAAACGGGATTTAAATACGCCTAGTTTCTAAACTAGGCTTTGCTTTTTTCTATTTCTTGAAGTGCTAGGATAAGATCTTTTAAATTTTCATAAGGAATATGAACTTTCCAATCTATTCCATTTTCCTTTTTTAAAGCCACACCTATACTTAAGACATCATTGCTTCCTATACCATAAGGATTAGAAAGATTACAAAGGCTTATTTCTCCACTTTTACTACCATGTAATTCTATAGTTTTAAATACTTTTTTACTCATGTTTATCCCTAAAAGCTGTGATAATTTTTGCTTGAAATTTTAGCCAATCTTTTTGAAGCATGATAGGAAAACCACCATAAACCCTAGCACCTTCTAAATTTTTAGTGACCCCGCCTCTTGCGGCTATGGTAGCAAAATCTCCTATTTCTAAATGCCCGCTTGTAGCACTTTGTCCACCCATAGTAACATTTTTACCTAAAATACTTGAGCCTGAAATTCCACTTTGAGCTACTATAAGACAATTCTCCCCTATTTCACAATTATGTCCTACTTGAACGAGGTTATCAATCTTTGTACCTTGCTTTATGATAGTACTTTCAAAAACTGCTCTATCAATAGTCGTGCAAGCTCCAACTTCTACAAAATCTTCTAAAATAACATTTCCATTATGATAAATCTTATAATGCTCGCCATTTTTTGTATGCGCATAACCAAAACCATCACTACCTATAACACAATTTGCCAGCAAATGGCATTTTTTACCTATTTTAGTGTCATTATAAATCACAACATTTGGATGGATTATAGTATATTCACCTATACTTACATTATCGCCTATATAAGCACCTGCCATTATCACTACATGATCAGCTATTTGGACATTTTCGCCTATATAAACATTTGGCATAATCTTAGCACTTTTGGCAATATTTGATTGTTTTTTTTCACTAGAAATTAAAGGTTTAGCAAAAAGCTTACTTAAAAGTGCAAAAGATAAATGTGGATTATCAACGACTAACTTAATGCAATCTTTTGAAACTAAATTTTCAAATTCTTTTGAGATTAATATAGCCCCAGCTCCACTACTTGCGATTTTTTTAGAGTTTTTTTCTCCATCACAATAACTAAGTTCAGTAAAACTTGCATTATTTAATGAATTTAAAGCTGTAATTTCTATATCTTCTCCACAATATTCTATACCTAAAAATTTAGCAATTTCACTAATTTTCATTTTACCTCCATTAAAATAGAACCACTTCTAACTACACTAATAGGATTATACTTTTTCATAGTTTTTAAAAAGTTATCGATATTTTTTGCATCATCACTTGCCATTACTATAATAAACTCATCATCACTATAAGTTACACTGCCATTATAAGCTTTTAATATGGCATCTAAGCCTGCAAAATTTTCATTTAAAGCAATCTTTACCAAAGCTGTTTCTTTTTCTATAAAATCACTAGAATCAATTACCTTATAAGTAGGTATGAGTTTGTGAAGTTGTTTTATGATTTGCTCAAAAACTTTTTCACCGCCTAAAGTAACGATATTTATCCTTGAGAATTCTTTATCATCAAGTGGTGCAACTGTAAGAGATTCTATATTATAACCACGCCCCGAAAAAAGTCCAACAACGCGTGATAATACCCCATGCTCATTTAACACAATGACAGAAATTACTCTTCTTTTCATTTTTTATCCTTGTTTTTATAGCTAGGTAAAATCATATTATAAATAGCTCCACCTGCAGGTACCATAGGCAATACATCTTCATAACGATCTATAGCTACATTTAAAACACAAGTTTTTTTAGATTCTAAGGCTGCTTTGAAAGCTTTTTGAAATTCTTCTTTGTTAGAGACATTGCAACCCTCGCAATGAAAACCTTTAGCAATAGTAATAAAATCAGGTTGACTTGTTAAATCTGTATTAGAAAATCTTTCTTTATAAAACATACTTTGCCATTGTCTTACCATGCCTAAAAAAGAATTATTTAAAATGATATTAATCACTTTAATTCCATAAGCACTTGCTGTCATTAGCTCTTGTATATTCATTAAAAAAGAACCATCGCCTACGAAATTTACCACCACTTCTTCACCCACAGCTAATTTAGCTCCAAGTGCAGCTGGTAAAGAATAACCCATAGTTCCTTGCCCACCGCTTGTTGCAAGTTGTCTTGCATAATTAAAAGGATAAAATTGCGCTACCCACATTTGATGTTGTCCTACATCAGTAATTATCCTTGCATCAGGAGCTAATCTAGCGCATTCTTCTATAACCCATTGAGGTTTTAAAACTTCATCACTATCTTCATAGATTAAAGGATATAACTGCTGATATCTTTGTAAAGTTTTAAACCATTCTTGGTATTTTGTATTATCAAAACTTTCTTTTTTTAATTCTTCTAAGGTATCTAAAATAACACTTTTAATATCCCCAACTATAGGAAAATGCGCTTCGATGATTTTAGAAATAGAGCTTGGATCTATATCAATATGAACGATTTTTGCACCCTTGGCAAACTCACTTGTTTTACCAGTAATCCTATCATCAAACCTAGCACCCACAGCAATGAGCAAATCACACTCACTTAAAGCAATATTTGCACAATAGCTCCCATGCATACCTGCCATTTTTAAATTAAGCTCATCATCACTTCTTAAAGTCCCTAAAGCCATCAAGGTTTCAACTGCAGGAATTTGACAAAAATGAATTAATTCTCTTAAATCATCACTAGCATTAGAAGCTACACAACCTCCACCTAGGTAAAATAAAGGTTTTTGAGCATTTTTAATCAAACTTACCAATTTTTTAATTTGCTTAATATTTCCTTTATAGGTTGGCTTGTAAGTTTTCATAGAAATTTCTTTAGGATAATGCCATTTACCTATAGCTGCAGTAACATCTTTAGGTATATCAATATGCACAGGCCCTTTTCTACCTGTGGTTGCAATATAAAAAGCTTCTTTTAAAATTTTAGGTAATTCTTCAATATTTTTTACTAAATAATTATGTTTTACGCAAGGCCTTGAAATACCTATAGCATCGATTTCTTGAAAAGCATCGGTTCCTATTAAAGAATTTGCAACTTGAGCTGAAATTAAAACTAAAGGTATAGAATCACTATAAGCAGTAGCCAAGCCTGTAACTGTATTGGTAAAACCAGGTCCACTTGTAACTACTGCCACACCAACCTCACCACTCATTCTAGCATAAGCATCAGCACTATGCAAGGCTGCTTGCTCGTGTCTAACTAGAATGTGTTTAAAATGAGTTTGCTTATAAATTTCATCATATATATTTAAAGCCGCACCACCAGGATAACCAAAAACTACTTTAACATTTTCTTCTTTTAATGCTTCACAAATCATTTGCGAGCCATTTAGCTCTTTCATTATTTTACCTTTTTGCTTAAAATGGAAAATATTATAACGATAATTTAATAAATATTATTTTATAAGGAGAGTTTCTTGAAAAATCAAGAAACTACTTGTGCTTTTTTAGCGTATTCTATACCTAAATCAAAAGCTTTTGCATTTGCTTCTTTAGTTTTTGCAGGTACCATATCAAGCATAGTTTGTTTTAATGCATCAATATCAATACATTTGCTCATATAAGCAGCTATAGCTAAAGCAACAACTGATTGAGTGGCTACATTACCTACTTCTTCTTTAGCTATAGTAATAATAGGAATTTCAAAAATTTTCCATCTAGCATAATCTTCTTTGCTTGGGTGAACTAAATTTGGCTCTACAACTATAACTCCACCATCACAAACACCATCTTTGAAACTATGATAACCCTTATCAGCAGTTGAAAGCATAAAACTAACTTCACCTTCTACTGCATAAGGAAAAAAGATTTCACTTTCATCAATGATAATATCAACCTTAGTTGGTCCACCTCTAACTTGAGAAGTATAAGTAGAAGCTTTAAAAGCATTGCGCCCTTCTTTAATGGCGGCTTTAGCTAGAATTTCACCTGCAGTGATAACCCCTTGTCCACCTTCACCGCAAAATCTTAATTGATATTTCATTTTAATGCTCCTAAATCAACCATTCTTTTTTCTTTCAAGGCTCTTCTAACTTCTTCATAAGCCTCACAATATTCTGCCTTGCTTTCATCTTGATGCAAAATTCCTGTAGGGAATTTATCTGCTCTTTGCTCATAGTCTAATTGTTCAAATTTAGACTTATCCACACAACGATTTTTAATCCAATCAAGCATGCTTACAACTTCACCCATTTTATTTTTTCTACCAAGATTAATATGGCAGTTTGAAAATACATCTACAAAACTATAACCTTTGTGTGATAAAGCTTTAAAAATGATATTTTCAAGTTTATTTGCCTCAATAACATTTGTTCTTGCTACAAAAGAAGCCCCAGCAGCTTTAGTAAGCTCACAAGCGTCAAAATTTGGATCTATATTACCCGCTTGAGCAGTAACAGTGTAAAAGCCTTGTGGAGTAGTTGGTGAAGTTTGTGAATTTGTAAGACCATAAATAAAATTATTAATTAAAATATGAGTTAAATCTATATTTCTTCTACATCCATGGATAGTGTGATTTCCACCAATTGCTAAAGTATCACCATCTCCACTTACTACGATTACATGTTTTTTAGGGTTTGCCAGTTTAATCCCTGTTGCATAAGCAATAGCTCTACCATGGGTAGTATGCACTGTATTACAATTTACATAAGAACTCATTCTACCACTACAACCTATACCTGAAACTAAGCAAACATCATCCATATTCCAGCCAAGTTTTTGAATGGCCCTAATAATAGCTTTTAAAACAACTCCATCCCCACAACCCCAGCACCATTGTGTTGGAAGTTTATCCACTCTTAAATATTCATCGTAATTAAAAGCCATTTTACATATTCTCCTTTACTTTAGCAATAATTTCACTTGGGGTTATAGGGCGACCATTTGCACGGTGTAAGCTAATAAAATCATCTCTTTTGCTTGCTCTTTGAATTTCTTCTAAATATTGCCCCATATTAAGCTCACTTACCATAACTTTTTCAAATTTAGATACCACTTGAGCTATTTTTTTCTCAGCTACTGGATAAAGTGTGATAGGTCTAAAAAGCCCTACTTTTAAACCCTCTTCTCTAAGTCTTAAGATAGCTTCTTTAGCAGATCTTGCAACGCTTCCATAAGCAATGATTAAAAACTGCGCATCATCACACATAAACTCTTCATAAGTACAAATTTCATCGGTATTATTTTTAATCTTACCAAACAATCTTTTCATATTTTTATCTACTATCGCTCCATCTTCGGTTGGAAAACCTATATCTCCATGATGAAGTCCTGTGATATGATAACGATAACCTTCAAAGAAAGGATTTAGTGTAGCAGCTTCATTTTCCCCTGCCGCATAAGGTTTATAATCTTTTTTATCTCCTGTAAATTTTTTACGGTTAATAATTTCTAATTCTTCTAAATCAGGTAATTTAGCCTTACCATTCATATGTCCTATGGTTTCATCTAAAAGCAAAAATACCGGAGTCATGTATTTTTCAGCTAAATTAAAAGCTCTAATAGTTTCAGTGTAAGCTTCTTCCAATGAAGCAGGAGCTAAAGCTATACTTGCATAATCTCCGTGTGTTGGAGCTTTTGCTTGAAATAAATCTCCTTGTGCAACTCTTGTTGGAAGACCAGTTGATGGACCACCTCTCATAACATTTACAATTACTAGTGGAATTTCAGCTATAAAACCCAAACCAATTTGCTCAGCTTTTAAAGAAATTCCAGGTCCACTACTTGCTGTCATAGACTTAACACCACTCATAGAAGCACCCAAAGCCACACTAATACCTGAAATTTCATCTTCCATTTGTATAAAAGTACCATCATTTTTTGGTAGCATATGGCTTAATTCATGTGCTATTTCAGAACTTGGGGTAATTGGATAACCACCAAAAAATTTACAGCCACAATCAATCGCAGCTTTTGCTACTAAAACATTACCTGTTGATATCACTTCTCTCATTGTTTTTCCTATGCGTTTAATTTTTTATATTTATTTTCTTTAACAGCTTGTGCTCTTTCTTTGGCTTCTGGCGTAAGCTTTGCAAATTTAAACTCATCTCTTTTTGCAACAAAAATTGCAAAATCAGGGCAGTGACTTTCACATTCACTACAGCCTATACAAGAATCAGGATGAACCACTTCTATCATCTGTCCTAAAACTGCACTGATTTCATCTCTCATTGCTAAAACTCCAGCTGGACAATAGCTAACACAGATATTACAAGCTTTACATCTTGCTTCATCAACCCAAACCGGTGTATTTTCTGGGGCTACCATTAAAATTCCTTTCTAATTTTTTGTTATTTTTAATGATTTTTTATCAAAAGTTATTTTTAAAACAAACTTTTTATTATAGCGAATTTATAGCATGAGTAAATATTATTTAAGATATAAAGTAAAACAAATAGGTATTTATAACGCAAAGTAACATTAGGAGTAAAAAACTCCTAAAAATTATTTATAATTATATTGAATGAGAGAATTTTCTAATGCAATTTGTTCTTGATCGTCTAATTTTAACTCCAAAATTTCAAGCACCCCATCAAGACTTATCCTTGCCATAGCACCAAAAGCTTTTTCTTTTATGCCGTATTCTCCATCTAAAATCACACATATTGGTAAAAATTCTCCACTTTTTAAAGCCTCTATCATCCTCACACAAGCACTTGCAGGGGCTAAATATGCTGAAGTTTTTAAATATTTTATAATTTTAGCACCACCTGTTTTAACTTCTTGTTCTATTTGAGCAAGATCATATTCATTTAAAACCTCATTTAATGCTTTGTTTTGAACTTTACTTTGAGATTTTACTAAAACCATGCTATCATTGTGAAAACCTATAAGCTTAGTATCTATATAAGAAGTTTTTATATTTAGTTTTTTACCCACTTCATATTTAAATCTAGCATTATCCAAAACGCCTGCCATAGCAATGATTTTCTTTGATGAAAATAATTTACTTTCATAAAGAGCATCCAGTAAAAAATCTACAGGATTGCTTACTATAATAAACAAAGGATCGTTGTTAAATTTTTTAATATTATTGGCACACTCAAGCATAATTTTAGCATTAATAGCAAAAAGCTCATCCCTACTTTGACCTTCTTTTCTAGCTACTCCCGCACTAAAAACAACCACTTGAGAATCTTTTGAGTGCGCATAATCATCCGTGCAAGTTATTTTAATATCAAAATTAAAAGCAGCTATGCTCTGACTTAATTCCAATTCTCTAGCAAAAAGCAAATCTTTATTAATATCAATCAAAACAAGCTCATCAACCAACTCTCTTAAAATCAAAGCATAAGCAGTACTTACACCAACATTTCCTGCGCCTATGATAGTGATTTTCATTTTTTCTCCTTTTTGCGTTTATTTCACTAAATTAGCTGGTAATTCAAAAATATTTTTAATTAAATGATAAGGAAGTTGCAAGCTTTGTGCAATAAGCTGGGTCTTAAATTCAGGTTCATCCACTGTTCCGCTTAATTTAATTTGTGTACTAATTTGCCTATCTTTACCTAATATAATTTGATTGATAATTGGAACTTTGGAAATAACCGAACTGGCTGATTTTAGCGTTCTAAGTTCTAATAAACCATCCACTTGATTGCTTCTTAAATTGATTTTAACTTGACCTAACACATCTGCACTATCACCATTAAAATTAAGTGCGTCTATTTCAAAAAGATCTTTTTTACGATTAAAACTTATACCAGCATTTTCAACACTAAAGCCTTTTTCATTAAAGGTAGGCGCCTTAAATAAAATTAAACTAGGTATGGTATCAATAAAACTTAAAAGCTGTTGATGAAATTTCAAATCTTTTAAATAAGTATCTTTAAATAAGAACTTACCTTTGAAAAAATCAGTACTATTGCCATCTACATAAAGATTAAACTCACCTTTTTCAAAAACATTTTGGCGCATAAAGGTGTTTAGAAAATCATCATCCATTTTTAAAGCTCTAATTTGCATTTGATTTTCTTTAAACAAAAAATCAAATCTAGATTCATTTCTATTTGCCCAAGCTTTTACGGAATCTTTTTTAATTTTAGCGTCAAATTGATCAAAATCTAAGGTTTTATTAAAATCTTTTAAAATCAAATCTATATTTTTACCACTAATATTATAAGTTGAATTTTCAAGAGTATCTAAAGTATTTTCTGTATCTTGCTGAGAAATCAATAAATTAATATTATTTAAAGTAATATTTACATCATCATTGTCTTTTTGTGCAAAAATACTACCACTTACACTAGTTAAATTAAAATCATTACCTTTTATTTTTATATTAAAACTATCATATTCATAAGGATTATTATCTTTATAGAGCAAAAATGATTCAAAAGTAGTATTATTAATATCTACATTAAAATCTTGGAAATTTAAAGTATTTAAAGATAATTCCCCATCATGCACTTTATTTTTTTGCATTAATTTAGAATAATTTTTATATTTTGCAAGTTTTTCAACATAAACAGACATACCTTGATCAAAATTTAAAGTTGTGGTAAATTCTTTATTATATAAACTAATATTTTTATCAAAATCAAGGCTTAAATCAAGAAATTTATTTTCCATTTTTAAGCTCTCTTGTGGTAGTTCTAAGTTTGTTATAAAGGTTTTAAAATCACCTTTTTTTTGCTTCAAATCAACACTTGCATTAAAATCACCATTAATCATACTACTTTGCACGCTTACATTTTGTATATCTAGCTTATCTTTTTTTAAAGTAAGATTTGCTTGAGTTATCTTAAAATCACTTATATTTATATTTGAATTAATAATATTAAAACTACCATTATAAGTAATTTTCTCAGGATGATCAAAAGGAATTTTCAGTGTTAAATCAGTCTTTGCGACACCATTATTTTGTAAAAATGGTAATTTTATATCATATAGAAGCAAAATTTTATTAACCCTATAATCAGCTCTAGCATTATCACTTTTAATACGTATATAAATTCCTGCTTTTTCATTTAACATATTATCTATATAAATTTGACTTTGAGTTAAATCATAATTATTAAAACGCAAATCATCATAAATAAAATCAAGTCTTTGTTTAGTAAATTCAAGTCTTACAAAAGGACTTACGATAGGATCTATGCCTTTATCTAAAACTACTTTTAAATTATTTACATAACCTTTGGCATTGATATCGTTTAAATAATATCTATGCTTTCCAAAGTCTGCAAAACCGCTTAATTTTTCTATAAAATAAAAATCAGCCTTTACCTTACCACCCACCCAAAGAGCAAGATTAGAAGGCAAATGTACTCCATTTTCTACTAAAATATCAAAAATTTGCGAAATATTATTTGAACTGATATTTTCTAATTCATAAGCAATCTCTTCTCTTTTGAGTGAAAATTTAACATCACTTTTTAAAAAATCACTATCGATTTTACCTTTAAAAGTATAAAATTTTGTCTTAGGATTAATAAGCAAGGAGCCAATTATGCTAAGATTATGATCTTTTAAAAGAAAATTATCAATATTAGCTTGTATATTTTTATCACTAATTTTTAAATTCACTTTTACTAAAAGATTTTTGCTGTTTACAAAAAATAAATTATTTTTATAAATTAACTCCACAGGATAGTTATTGACAAACATTTCATCAATATTGATTTCTTGAAAAAACCAATAAATATATTTTACATCTTTAGTAAGCTGCACAGCTTTACTTGCGCTAGTTTCATTTTGAGCACTTTGACTTTGAGAATTTACTACGACTTTTTTAGCATTTAAAATGAGTTTTTTATCTAATTTAATATATAATTTCTCTAAATTAATAGAAGAAAATTCTAATTTTTCTATATAAATTCCATTTTTGAGGTAAATAAACAAAGCAATGAAAAGTATCATAGGTAATGCT
Organism: Campylobacter sp. RKI_CA19_01121; assembly: GCF_025771295.1. NCBI lineage: Bacteria > Pseudomonadati > Campylobacterota > Epsilonproteobacteria > Campylobacterales > Campylobacteraceae > Campylobacter > Campylobacter sp. RKI_CA19_01121. The sequence goes on along the minus strand of NZ_JAKMQA010000006.1, from coordinate 7,722 downwards.
AAAAATTTAAGAATTTTTTTAATATGTTGTGACTTGATTTTAATTTTTCTTTTATCCATTTTTTATTATCTACTTTTACCTATAAAAACAAACTCTGTAGTTTTTATACCACAAGGTTCTGTTAGCAAGATTATAACGCAATTAGATAAAAATAACTATAAAATGAGCAGTATTGATAAATATACTTTATATTTTTTGGGCCATCCACAATCTGGCTGGATAAATATAGGCACAAAAGAACTAAATAGAGCTGAATTTTTACATAAGCTTACCGTCGCTAAGGCAGCGCTTGAAACTATTACTTTAATTCCTGGAGAAACGACTGAAATTTTCTTTGAAGAATTAGCACCGAAGTTAAATTTAAATGTTAAAATCTTAATGCAGGAATTTTACAAACAAAGTCCTTTTAAAGAAGGTATGCTTTTTCCTGAAACTTATAAAATTCCAAAAGGTATCACAGAAGAGCTTTTGGTAAAATATCTTTTGGCTTACTCTGTAAGTGAATTTAAAAAACTTTCTTATAAAATTTTTAGAGAATATAATGAAAAAAAATGGCATGAGTATATCATCATAGCTTCCATTATACAAAAAGAAGCAGCAAATAATGAAGAAATGCCTATAGTTTCATCTGTAATTAGAAATCGTTTAAGAAAAGGTATGAAGCTTCAAATGGATGGAACATTAAATTATGGAAAATACTCTCATGAAAAAATCACTCCACAAAGAATAAGATCAGATAATAGTTCTTACAATACTTATAAATTTAATGGCATACCAAAAGAAGCTGTATGTAATGTTTCATTTGAAGCTATTAAGGCAGCTATTTTTCCTGCTAAAACAGAATATTTATACTTTGTAAGAGATAAAAAAACCAATAAGCATATTTTTACCTCTACTTTAAAAGATCATAACAAGGCAATAAGAAATTGATTATAAAATTTCTCTTTGGCCTTTTGCATCAGGTTCGCTTAAAACACCTGTTTGTGAAAGTTGTTCTATGATATTTGCTGCGCGGTTGTAGCCTATTTTCAAACGTCTTTGCAAATAAGAAATACTAGTTTTTCTATCTTCTAAAATCACAGCCTTTGCTTCTTCATAAAGCTCATCTAAATCCCCATCATCAAATTCACTTCTTTTATAAACTCCATCTTGACTGTCATCTTTTAAAAAACTCTCATCATATTCTACTACTTGTTGAGCTTTTAAAAACTCTACTATATTTTCAATTTCATTTTCGCTTGCAAAAGGTGCATGCAAACGCACTAAACCACTCATACCAGGAGGGGTAAATAAACAATCCCCGCGCCCTAGTAAGCTTTCAGCACCCATAGAATCTAAAATAACCTTAGAGTCTATCTTTTGCCCTACTTTATAAGAAATTCTACTTGGTAAATTTGCTTTTACAACCCCAGTAACAACATCCACTGAAGGGCGTTGTGTAGCTACGATTAAGTGAATTCCACTTGCTCTTGCCATTTGCGCTAAACGACCTATATAAAACTCCACATCCTTACCCGCAGTCATCATTAAATCAGCCAATTCATCGATAATCACTACAATAAATGGTAAGATTTCTCCACCTTGTTCTTTGATTTTTTCATTGTAATTTTCTATATTTTTAGTTTTTGCTTCAGCCATCAAACGATACCTGCGTTCCATTTCAGCTACCATATTTGATAAAGCATTTACCGCCTTTTTAGGATCAGTAATTACCGGTGTAAGTAAATGTGGAATATCATTATAAATACTAAATTCAAGCATTTTAGGATCTATCATCATAAGTCTTAAGGTTTTTGGCGAATTTCTATAAAGCAAAGATAAAAGCATAGAATTTATACCCACACTTTTACCACTTCCTGTAGTTCCTGCTATCAAAAGATGAGGAAGTTTTTTTAGATCTGTGATGAAAGGATCACCTACTATATCTTTACCCAAAGCTATAGTTAAAGGTGAGCTAGAATTTTTAAATACCTCACTTTCTAAAATTTCCCTTAAGTAAATCGTATCAATTTTTTCATTTGGTACTTCAATCCCTACTACATCTTTACCTGGAATCGGAGCTTGAATTCTTATAGTTTGAGCTTTTAAAGCCATAGCTAAATCATCTTGTAATGATAAAATTTTACTTACTTTAACATCTGCTGCTGGACGAAATTCAAAAGTAGTTACAACAGGACCTGTATAGGTTCTAACTACATCACCACCTATTTTAAAACGTCTTAATTTTTCCAATAAATCATAAATTTTTCTATCAATCTCTTCTTCATTTATCTCACTTTTACCTTCTTTTGGCATGGTTAAAAAATCTAAAGGTGGTAAAGAAAAATCTTTTGGTTTTTCAAAATTTCCAAAGTCAAGATCTTTCAACAAGGCTTTATTTTCACTCACTTCATTAGCGATAGAATGGTGTGTTTTGTTTTCTATTACTTCCACTATAGGCTCTTGGGTAATCTCAAATGGAACTTTTTCTTCTTTAACTTCAATTTGTACTTCTTCTACCACAAAAGGACTTTCATAGTTTCTTTTACCTCTTAGTTCTTCTATACTAACAGGCTTAGCAAAATCATCTTCACTAAAATCAAGTTCTTTTACTTCATTTTGCGGAATAAAATCTTCATCTTTAAAATCTTTCACCCCTAAAAAGCTAGTTTTATTTTGAATTTTTTTAAACTCAGCTTCTTTTTGTGCTTCTATAGCATTTAATTCTTCAATTTTTTTAAAATCCTCATTAAGTTCTTCTAAAATTTTTTCTTTTTGTAAAGCTTTATACTCTTCTAGCAATTTAGCTTTTTGCAGCATTTGCTCACGCTCTTTAAGCTCTTTGGCAAATAAAGAATTTTCTTCTATCACTTCTTCTTTGTTTTCATTTAAGTCCATATTACGTCTTTTATAACTTGGCTCATCTAAATTTTTACTTTTTAAAGTTTGAGTATAAATATCTTCACTATTATTTTTATATTTTGACAAATACTCTTCAGGGGTCATTTCATCTTCCTTTATATTTATTTGACTAGCTTTTTGAGCAAAACTTGCAATAGGCTCTGAAAGCTCATGAATATAACTTGAGCTTAATTTTTTATCCTCTTCACTAATTATCACTTCTTCTAATTCTTGATTTTTCAAATCTTCAAGATTGAATTTTTTATTTTCTTGAACCTCTTGTTTTGGCAACTCTTCTTTCTCAACGAGTTCTTCTTTTTTTTCTTTAATTAAAAGCTCTTGCTTAAGTTTTTCTTGCTCTTCTTTGGTTTCATTTTCATACTTATCACCACCAAAAAAGCCAAAAATTTTATTTTTAATTAAAGTTTCGAGTTTTAAATAAAAATCAAAATCAAGATCTATTTTAAACACTTCTTTGATAATTTGCGGAAAAGAAATACTAAAAGCAAAAGCTAAAAGCAAAATCACCAAGATTAAGCTACCTATTTTTCCAAAAAGTCCATCTAAAATCACAAACATAGCAGAAGCTATATAACCTTTATCTTGCAAAAATGCTGAAGCAAAAATAAGCGAAGCAAAAATGCAAGTAAAGATAGCTACACTAAATCTACGCTCAATAAGTTCAAAGTTATAATCATTTTTATATAAAAGATAATTAAACCAAAAAAAGACAAAAGGATAAAATTTAGTCAATGAGCCAAATAAAAAATAACTAAGTTTTGCTAAAGAGTATCCTATAATACTTACTAAAGCTTGATCAGGTATCAAAGCACTTAAACAAAAATAAAAAATAAAAACATTAGAAATGATAAAAATAGCTTCTTTTTTTATAACACATCCTTTTATAAAGAAAAAAGCTATTATATCAAAAATTATAAGTAGTTTAATAAACTCATTTGAGAAATTTTAGAAGTAGCTGAAAGCATAGCTTGATAAGAAACCATAGTTTGCATAAACATCATATATGTTTGCCCATAATCAGCATCAGTCACTCCGCTTTTTATAGAAGCAACATTAACATTTAAAAAAGTCATTCTTTTGTTTGTTTCTTCTATATTGTTAGTATAAGCTCCTATGGTTGTTTGCATTTTTCTAACATGATCTTGTAAATGATCAATCCTTTCTAATGCGCCTTGTAAACCTGTATTTCTAGGATCACTTCCTTCTGAATCAGCCCTCATACTACCATTTAAAACTGCATCTATCATCTCGTCCAAATCTTTAATCAAATCAATATTTGGATCATCGATAGTTAAAGAATTATTTGCACTAAATACAAAACCTGAACCATTACTTACTTCTCCTGCTGGGGGAAAGCCGCTATTTGAATTTGAATCTTTGATGGTAAGACCTATATTTGTATTAGTTGAAAATTTATCAGTAATACTTATACGACCTTTATAGTCCATATTAACTTCAACAAAACCCTTGGAATCAGCTATGTCTTGTTGGATAGTTTGAAAATCATTATTATTAATAGTTCCGTTTGCATTTGGAGTAATAGTTGCTGTAGGAACATTATCGCTTGCAAACATACCTATAATATCATTTAACTGACCATAAGTAATATCTTCAGGTCTTGTTTGCATGCCCACTGAGGTTCCAGTTGCTTCATTATATTGAGAATGAGTAATAGGAAAACTTATGGTTTGACCCGGATTATTTGGATCAGGATAACTTACAGTAGAATTTTCTAAATCAATAGTTACATTATATTTTTGACCACTTCTAGAAGTGATTTCCATTTGAAGTTGTTGGCCATCCATGCTACCATTAGCATTTGCAACGACTTCACTTAATTTTGTACTATCAGTAGCATACTCACTAGTGCCTTTAATCACTTGAGAAACATTTCCAAAAACAGTATTGCCATCTTTTTCAAAAGGTACATCAAAATCAGCTCCATTGGTTTTATTACCATTGATATTGCTTTTTATAAAGTCTGTTTTGTAAATATCAACAGTAAATTGCTCACCACCAACTTCCACAGTTACTGGACTTCTAGTGTTATTTAAATCCCCATTATGCGCTGCTTGCATAATACGGTTGGTAACTTCATCCATGCTGATACCTTCTCTTTGAGCAGCTTCACTTAAGGCTTTGATTTGCTCTGCGTCTTGAAGTTGTGGTGTCATGGCAACTGCATGAAAATCTAAAGAACTATTACCTTCTTGTAAATTTTTTATTTCAATTTGGCCACTATCATTCATAGTTACTTCAACAACTTTGTTTGCATCTGTATTGCCATATAGTTTACCAATATTTTCTAAAACATCACCTATTTTATCTTCGGGACCAATGTTAATCGTTGCCTTAAAACTTGTCCCATCAGGTCTAACACCTTGAATATACATTGATGAACTTGGAAAAGGCAATTTACTATCCGCATAATCAAAATCTTTATCTGGATCAAGCCCACCATTTTGTACATAATTTTGTCCTATAAGATAAGAAAATTTAGATTCTTCATCTAAATATTTTTTTTGCTCAGGGTTAGAATTAACATCATATCTTCCATCAATCATAGAAACATTTGTTGAGATAATTTTACTTATATTTGAATCAGGTTTAAAAAATAAATCCCAACCAGGCACATTATAAGGAATTTGCGTGCCAGCACCACTTACTACAAAAATATTATCTTTATTGCCTGTATAATTTCCAAATTTATCAAAAGGCTTTGTAGCTGTATTAGATCCTGCAAATAGATATTGTCCATTAATACTAGTATTTGCGATATTCACAATAGAATCTCTTATAAGCTTAAGCTCTTTTGCTATAGCCTCTCTTGAAGTTTCAGAATTTCCATCACTAGAAGCTTTTACCAAAAGTGTTTTAAATTTTTCCAAAAGTTCTGTGATGTTTTTCAAGGCCGTATCAGTGTTTTTTGCCATTTCCATAGCTGATTGAGTTCCTTCAATCACCTGACCTATATTAGCTAGCTCATATTCTAATCTTGAACCATTGATATAAGTATTGGCATTTTCCCAAGAGTGCTGTATAAGTTGACCTGTTTGTAATTGCAAATTATATTTATTAAGTAAAGACTGACCATCCGTGTAGTTTTGTATAGAAGTGTAGTAAGTATACTGGTTACTAATTCTCATTATCTTGCTCCGCAAATAAATTTTTAATTATTTACAAGCAAAAAAAGTTCCAATTTTAAAGATATTTTAATTTACTATATAAATATTTTTATATTGCTTTAATTTTTTTTTTAGTATAATTTCACATTCTATATTTTTAATTTAAAATCTTAAAAAGCCCGAGTGGTGAAACTGGTAGACGCGCCAGACTCAAAATCTGGTAAGGGCAACCTTGTGTCGGTTCGAGTCCGACCTCGGGCACCATTTAATTATTATTTTATATTTATTTTAATTTTATTATTTCTTATTAGTTTTGCATTACAGCTTGATTTTCAAAAAAACATTTTCCAATGATTTTTTAGTATTTTGATGATATTTTTGCAAATTTCTTTCTTTTTGCTTTCTTCTATTTGAAGCTTATCTAAAAAAGTTTCTTCAAGAGTGTTAATAAGTCGTGTGCATTCTTTTATATCAAATGTTTTTAATTCATTTAAAGATGATAATGCTTTTAATAATAAATCTTTATATTCCATAAGAGTTTTAATATCTACCTCTGAAAGCTGGGCTAACAGAGATAGAAATTGCATAAAATTGTAAAATGGCAAAATAATCCTTTTTTTGCGTATCTATATTGTTAACTTCATTTAAGAAAAAGCCTTATTTATATCATCTACTCTTTTCTTATAACATTTCCAACACTAAATAAGAACTCCAAAGCCACTCATTTATCCATAAAAACCTAATACCATCTTTCCACCGAAATTTCTTGAACATGACCAGCGTATTTTATAACAATTTTTGAATGTTTCGGAGGATCTTCAACTTGAATTGGAGACGAAGTATAACAATCAATACTATTACCCAAAGTATGAATATCATGTGCATCCTCTAAATCGTAAAATAGTCCTGTAATACTTTTATGTATTCTTCCGTAACAAATTCCACCATGGAGAAACCCTTCCCATTCTACAGTTATTTCATTTCCTATAAATTTATCCTCAAAACCATCAAAATAAATTTCAAAATTATTATGTCCACCTTCTGGAATGGCTTTTCTTTGTATGACATATTTATCGTTTCCTTGATAAAATCCAACCAAATATGGATTTTTATAAGGCATAGCAAAAAGCAATCGAATGCGCTTTTTATAAACAGCTCGCACATTTTTTCTAAAATCTCCTCCTAAAGTTTTAACTATTATTTGTTGAATATTATTTGTGTTTTCTAGTACATGATATTTAGCATGAGCTTCACCTTTATCATTAAAATAATTATCTCGTGGCGAAGTAGGCGTTATTAAAGGACTACTCAACCACTCTATCTCAGCCTTTGGCTTTCCATTTTTTAAAGTAACATCAAAAAAACCTTCTTCTACAACTTGTTCTGGAGCTTCTATCTCTATTTTATACTCAAAAAACCTAATAGGATCTAATTTAAATTCTACTTTTTGTTCTCCAACATGCTCAACATAATAAAAACTTATATTAGTTTCTTTAACACTAAAATCACCAATACTACTAAACTCTAAAACAACTTCACCATTTTCATTAACATTAAAGCTGTCTTTTTTAGCTTTTACTCCATTACTTCCAGTAATTTTATCAATAGTGGAATTTGGTAATAAGCCACTTACTTTAATGCTAAAATCATCTATATAATCTATAGTTTTTGCTTGAGCTTTAAAACTCGGATATTC
>NZ_JAKMQA010000005.1:0-129102 GCF_025771295.1 Campylobacter sp. RKI_CA19_01121 | reverse complement strand
GGTTTTAGTTTGCATTTTTAAACCTTATCTATATGTCACTTGTATATATGTCACTTGTATAAATTTTATCTTTATAAGACAAAAGCTGTTTATCCATTCTATTAGCAACAATTAATTCAGATTTATTAACAAAGTTATTAAAATTGTTCTCAACCATATAACCATTATAGCAAACATCACTTATCAAAGGCTCATATATAAAAATTTTTTTATATTTTTGTATTTCATTTATCAAATCCAACATTACCGAATTTCTAAAATTATCTGATTCGTGCTTCATAATCAAGCGATAAAATCCTACGGTATCTATTTTTTTAGATAAAATTTGCTGTATAATAAACTCTTTTCTTAACTCATTTGTTTTTACTATAGCTTGAATCAAAGCATTAGGAGTCTCTTTAAAATTTGCTAATAACTGCTTACTGTCCTTAGGAAGACAATAACCCCCGTAACCAAAACTTGGATTATTATAGTATTTTCCTATTCTAGGATCAGCACAAACACCTGATATAATATCTTCTGTATTTAAATTGTTTTTTTGTGCAAACATATCAAGTTCATTAAAAAATCCAACTCTCATTGCAAGATATGTATTTGAAAAAAGTTTAACACTTTCAGCCTCTTCTGAATTCATAAATAGCACAGGAACATCTTTTTTCAACACGGAACTAGCAAAAATTTCTGCAATTTTGCTTGCGTATCTTTCTTTACTGCCAATGATAATTCTGCTTGGATATAAATTATCATATAAAGCGCTACCTTCTCTTAAAAATTCAGGGCAAAATATGATATCCTTAACTGAAAAACTTGTTTTTAAATGTTTTGTGTAGCCTATAGGAATTGTACTTTTGATAACAACTATAGTATTTTTGTTAAATTTTACAATATCCTCCATAACTTTTTCAATACTTTTTGTATCAAAATATTGTGTATTTTCATTGTAATTTGTAGGTGTTGCAATAATGATATAATCACACCCTTTGTAGGCATACTCTTTATCTAATGTAGCGTAAACCATATTACTACTATCTGCAATATATTCTTCAATCATTTGATCTTTTATAGGAGATTGCTTTTGATTAATCTTATCAACTTTAGTAGCATCAATATCCAACAGAACAACCTCATGGTTTTTACATAACATTAATGCATTTGCCAAACCAACATAGCCAATCCCAACAACGCAAATTTTCATTTTCTCCCTTTTATATGTTTCCATATTACCTTAACAATTGCAATAATCTTTCCATCATTAAAAAATTGCTTTGGATTATACACTAACTTTCTAAAAAGCTTATAAAATCTTGTATGCATAATTCTTAATTTTATAAAATCTGGAAAAATCAGATTAAATACTTTTATCATGATACCTGTATGATCAATTTCGTTAATATATGGTTTATAAATTAAGGACTTTAGACTATAATGAATTTTATTTATATTTTTAACATTTAAATAATTCTTTAAATCTATATTAATACAATAATATTTCGTTTCATATACTTTAGAATAAATTCTGTTATTTTTTTGAACTACTTTATACTTAGATTTTCCAAAACTATATACATTGTTTTTAAGATAAAATATAAACCTTATAACTTTTTCGTAATCAACACTTAAATCACTTTTTAAATACTTTAATAGCTCATCTTTATTTAACGCTTGATAATTAACTCCATTAATAACATAAAAAGCAAGTGCACAATTAACACAAGGTTTATTCATCATCATAGCATAAACCCCCACGCCAGAATTTAAAGTCAATACCACATCACACATATCAAGTAAATCAATAATATTTGTATCATCTTCTGTAAAAATTAGTGAATCATAACTCATTTTATCAATTTTACAAGTTAAAGGGTGTTTTTTAATTAAAAAAACATGACTATGTTTTAGTTGTTTTGCCACTTCATTGATAATCTCTAAAAAGTTACTATACTCAAAAGGTGTATAAGTAAAATATTTTACCACCGTATCGTTTTCAACCTGCAAAGGAACAAAAACTATTTTTTTATCTTTTATGTTTAATTTGATTTTTAATTTTTCAGGATTTCTTTTTCCCTGTTTTTCTAAAAAATTATCCTCATTTAGGACTTTATTTATATACTCTTTACATTCATTAATTTCATTTATAGTTAATTTTTTATTCCAATTTTCTTCTTTATAAGTAGAAGAATCATAATTAAATCCTTTGGTGTCAAAAAACCAACTATCAGGCAAAGCTCCCCTATCATAACAAATAAACTTAAGATCATTGTTTTTTACAAATTCATAAATAATTAATCTCTTTTCGTTACTATATGGGTTTGGGAATAATACACATTCAATATGATTTTCTTGGATAAAATTTAAAAATTTATTGCTATTAAATTTATTTTCATTGAAGAAAAAATTTTCACTTTTGCTTTGTATTTTACCAAGATAAACATTCACATCTTTTATTGAATTAAGTATCAATTTATCATTATTACATAGCAATAAAATATTTTTATTTATCGCTATCTTATCTTGAAGTGGTGGTATACTATAATCTTTTAAATTTTTTAAATTATTATAAAATTTTCTATGATTTTGAAATCTATTCCCCATGTAGTTATTTTGATTTGGCTCATCATGATAAAAATGATACATATAAACACCATGAAAACTCGCCTCATAACCAAGCAAAGAAAACCAAGTTCTAAAGCCTTTAAATTCTTTTATATTCCAACTTCCCTCATCATAACACAACTTTTTTGGCATTTTTTCAAAAGAAGTTGTTTCAAATAACAATCTTGCGTAAAAATCATGATCTTCATAACTATGACCTATAAATGCTTCATTATTTCCACCTAAAGATAGAAATTTATGTTTATTTAAAACTAAAGAACTAGAGCTTAAAGAAAAATACTTAATCCACTCTCTTTTTCCACTGATTAAATCATTTTTAATTAAACTATCCCATAAATCTTTTTCTTGCGTGTAAATAAACTCACTGCCTTCCTTACTAAGATAAATAACAGGAAGCACTAAAAACTCATTAATATTTTGCGAAATATTTTTTATATCTATAAGCTGTAAAATTAACTCAAGAGTTCTTGTAGAAAAATAACAATCCACATCTAAAAACATCACTACATCTGAATTTGCAAAAGATGCACCAAAGTTACGACATTTGCCTTGTGAGAAAAAATCTTTTTGGCTTTCATCTTTAAGGTAAATATGTCCATTTTCTTCGATGATATGCTTTAAATCATTTTCTAAAGAAGAATACCCCTCAACAAAAATATATTCAGCTCTATCATCGCTTTTAAACTCACATACTTTTTGAATAACACGATCTTTGATGTAAATTCTTTCTTTACTTAAGCCAAAAGGTATAATAATAGAAAGTTTCACACATTTCCTATCGCATAAAGTTGTATAATACCGACTATTTTTTCATCTTGAGTGACAACTATTTCTTTGATTTTGTGTTTTAGCATAAGCTCTTCTGCCTCACTTGCCATAGCACTTGCTTCTATGGCTTTTGGACTATCGCTCATGATTTCTTTAGCTTTAAAATCAAATCTTGGCTTATCGTTTGCCCTTAAAGCCCTTCTTAAATCACCATCTGTGATGATCCCAACTAGCTTTTCATTCTCAAGTACTATACAAAGTCCTAATTTACCACTAGTCATCACATCAACTAACTCATTAAACTCGCTCTCAGGGCTTACTATAGGTAGATTATTTGACACCATCAAATCACCTACTCTAGTTAGAAGCTTTCTACCTAAGCTTCCTCCTGGATGAAACAAAGCAAAATCATCAGGTCTAAAATTCCTTGCTCTCATCAAAGCTACTGCTATAGCATCGCCCATGGCTAAAGTAGCCGTGGTAGAAGAAGTTGGAGCTAATTGAAGCGGGCAAGCTTCTTTTTTTACTGCTATGTTTATAAAAATATCTGCTTGTTTGGCCAAAGTAGAGTTTTGATTTCCTGCCATAACAATTAAAGGAATTTTTCTTTTTTTAATCACTGGTATGAGTTTTAAAACCTCTTCAGTTTCTCCTGAATTTGAAATAGCTAAAAGCACATCCTCACTTGTGAGCATACCAAGATCTCCATGCAATGCTTCGCCCGGATGCATAAAAAAGCTCGGGGCACCTGTACTAGCTAAGGTTGCAGCTATCTTAGCTCCTATATGGCCTGACTTACCCATGCCACTTACTACACATCTACCTTTGATAGATAAAATCAGCTCAATGGCTTTATTAAAATCTTCATCTAAGTTATCACATAAATCTAAAATCGTTTTTGATTCTATCTCAAAAACTTCTTTGGCTATTTTAATCGCATCTATTTGGCTCATCTAAATTCCTATATATTTAACACTACATTAGTTGCAATAGCTATTTGGTATAAAATTTGTGTTAGCATGCTAAAAATTTGGAGATTTTGACTATCTACTTTTGGTAAAACTAAAATAGAATCTCCCGCTTTTATATCTGCTGAACTTCTACCACTGTATTTAGTTGCTTTACCATTAGCATTGATTACCAAAACTCTTGATATATCAGCCCTATCGCTAAAGCCACCTGCTAGGTTGATATAATATCTTAGTTTTTCTTTATCCATATACACAAATGCACCTGGTATAGAAACTTCACCTTGAACCAAAACAAGATTATTTTTACTAGGTACATTTACTACATCACCTTCTTCTAATACTATAGAATTATACGCTTTGACATTGTCTATAACGATTTGTCCTTTTGGTTGGGCTTGTTTTGCACGTGCAATAAATTCTAAAATCGTCTTAGCTTGAGTAGCTCTAATGCTAGCTTGCTCAGCATTAACTGAAGAACTTGTTAGAGCTAATGTTTCAAGCTCTTTAAGCTGGGCTTCTATAAGTTGTTTTTGAGTAGCTGCTACACTTTTTCTAAAAACTTGCAAGGCATTGATGTTTGATTGATCATTAACTGTAATCATTTTAGCAAGTTCAGCTAAAGTTGTGCCTTTTTTTATCACCACCGAGTGCAAACCACTATGTTCACCTTCTATACTAATGCTAATATTTTGCGCAGTATAATCAGGTCTAAATTCTATCTCATCACCATTGCATAATTTCACGCCTAAAAACTGCTTTTTGCTGTAAGCATCTACATGTAATTTATGATCATCTCTATAACTTTTTACCACAGCATTAGTTACTATAGGCTTAGCTCCTGCAACTTTGGCTATATCTTCTAAATTTAAAATATCATTACTGAGCTCAAATCTAAAAGGTTTTTGCACATCTCCTTCTACAAAAACATACTTTTGCACACTACCCACTAAGATCACATCACCCATTCTAAAAGGAAAAAGATCAAGTTGACCTTTAAGTAAAAAATCATATAAATCTATCTTTTTAATGACTTTATTATCTCTTAAAATTTGGATATCTCTAAAACTACCATATTCTAAATTAATACCACTAGCTTTATCTAAATACTGTATGATAGAATCTGAACTTAGTCCTTGATAAAGGCCTGGTTGATTTACATTTCCTGTAACAAATACCGATACATTTTGATAAATATCCATATCCGCATATACATAGACATTGCTTTTATAGATTTTATTAATAGCTTTTGTAATGACTTGCACCAAAGCACTATTTTTCACACCCAAAAGATTAATCGCACCTACTTTTGGTATAAAAATATTTCCTTGAGAGTCTACTGTTAAGGTTTGTATAAACTCTACCGCACCCCAAATTTTTACATTAATCCTATCACCTACTGCTAATTTATAATCAGGATTGTAAACATGTTGAGTAAATTTAGTAAAATTACCATTAAATAAATGTGCACCAAATACTTTAGTTATCGGAACTTGAGTTTGGTTAAAATCACTTTGGTTGCTATCGTAATTTATAATTTGTGGCTCTAAAGATGGAGCCAATGGTTGATTTTGAATTTTTGCAATTTGAGAAACATCTACTGCTGAAAATAAAAACAAAGGTAAAAGTAAAAGTAAAAATATCTTTTTCATTAGTATCTATGCTCCTCTATAATCATTTTAATAAATTTAACAATTCCATAAATCAAAGATAAAATCATAAAAGCCGTGAGTATATTATACAAAGCTTCTGGATATTTAGCACTTTGAGGCAAACTTGGACTTTGCACTATAACCACTTGTTTTATCTTTCTTAAAGCTTCTATCCTGGCACTCTCATAAGCTTTTAATGCAGCTGTATAAGCGCTTTCTGCAAAACCTGCCTCTATGGTTAGATCTTGAAATTTAGCTGCAAGATCGTTAAGTTTTTGAGAGGATTTTGGGGATGAAACTTTAGATTTTTCTTTTTGAAGTTGTTTTTTTAAAGCTGTGATTTCACTTTTTATAGTGACAATTTGCGGTGCATTATCATTTATATAACTTTGCATCATCAAAAGCTCAGCTTCTTTGGCTGCTATTTTTGATTCAAGTTCGGCTATGAGTTTTAGAGTGCCTTCTGCTTGTTTGAGCGGATCAAATACTCCATATTTGTTTTGAAAAGCTAAAAGCTCATCTTTAGCCTTTTGATATCTTTTTTTAAACTGCAAAAGTTCTTCTTCAGCAAATTGCATTTGATCTCTTGCGGCTTTGTGTGAAATTTCATTAATAAATTTTTCACTTTCTTTAACTATAGTTGAAGCTATTAAATGTGCGCTTTGTGGGTCAAAACCTTCAACTTCTACACGCAAAAGCCCATTGGCTGAGTTTTCTTGAATAATCTTAACACGGTTTTGATAATACTTTAAAAAATCCTCTTGGTCAGCTGATGAAGAAATACTGTAAAAAAAATCAAGTTTTTGTTTTTGATACAACTCACGAATTTGAATTTTTTCTTCTAAGATATTTAACATATCCAAAGAATGAATATATGATTTTAAAAAAGTTATATCTTCGCTTGAAAAAGAATTATTAGTTAAAAGTGCGGCAATGCCTGTGATAGCGCCACTATCTCCTGTGGTTGATTTCACACTTAAAACACTTTCACTCACATAGCGATTTGCTGCTATAAAAACATAATAAAATACAACAAATGCTGTTAAAATCAATACTATTTTAAAAGAATTAAGTATCTTTAAATTTTTAAACTTTTTTAATAAATCATTTTGCATTTATTTTTCCTTGATACACCGCTATACCCTCATCTACATCATCATATATAGTAGCTTGTCCATCTTGCATAAATATAATTTTATCACACCATTGTTTAATTTCAGCTACATTATGTGAAACCATGATAACTTTTGACCTACTTAATTTTTCTTTATAGATTCTAGAGCTTTTTTCTCTAAATTTAGGATCTCCCACAGCACCTGCTTCATCAATCAAATAATAATCAAAATCAAATGCCATGCTTAAACCAAAAGATATCCTAGCACTCATACCTGCTGAGTAAGTATTCATAGGCTCATCAAAAAATTTACCAAGCTCAGCAAAATCTTCCACAAATTTAATCTTTTCTTCTAAGGCCTTTCCTTTATAACCATATACTCTAGCCACAAAGCGTGCGTTATCCCTTGCTGAAAGTCTATGTTGAAACGCACCTGCCAAACCCAAAGGCCAAGATAATTTTTTATTAGTGATAATCTTACCTCTATCTGGAAGCAAAGAACCACTTAAAAGTTTCATTAAGGTTGATTTTCCAGCACCATTGCGTCCCATTAAACCTATACTACAATTTTCAGGAAACTCAAAACTTAAATTTTTAAAAACATAATGTCTTTCACCATTGCGTAAAGGAAAAGATTTGGTTAAATTAACTAATTTTATCATCGCACCGCTATCAACTTTTCTCTAGTAAAATAATAAAAAAACAATCCCAAAAACAAAATCACACTCAAACATGCAATAGGGTAATAATAATTATAATCATCAAGCAATGGATAATTTTGAAAAAAATTATATTTTAAAAGTTCCATGATATGCAAAAGCGGATTATAATATAAAATATCTAAAATAGGTTTTGGAACTATCCATATAGGAAATACCACCAAAGCTGTCCAGTATAAAACTATATTTAAATAATTTAATGCCATTTTTAAAGGCTCTGCAAAATGTCCTGCTATAGCAAAACACATTCCCATAGCAAAACCAAATACCACAAGCAAAAAAAACGAAAACATCACTTCTAGAAAATGCTTAGGTATGACTTGCATATGCAAAAACCAACCTGCTAAAAACATTACACAAATAAAAATAGTAAAATAAATACAAAACTCAAGCAGTGCTCTTGCAACAAAAACATGTATGGGACGAATAGGTTTATAAGCAAAAAGAGCTAAATTAGCCCCAATACCGTGCAAAAGCTGATTAATGATACTTCTAAACATAAAAAAAGGTATAATCCCTACTGCTAAAAACAAAAAGATAGAAACACCTTCAGGCATGATTTGATGATGAAATTCTCTAATAGCTGCTATAATGGAAGTAATTACCAAAACCACCATCATAGGCTCACCGATCACCCAAAAATAGCCCAAATATTTATTAATACCAAATCTTGTCTTTAGCTCTCTAAAAAAAAGAGCATGTATGACATTAAACATATTTTTAGCAAACCTTTTTAAATTTTCAAAATTTTTATATTATACTTTTTTATCTTATATAATATTTAACAAGGTTTAAAAATGAAAAGAAATTTCTTTGAAGAATTAGAAAAAATTTTATATCATAAAGATATTTTTAAAAAGATTGAATTATTTAATGAATTTTATGAAAATTTCAAATCTAATTTGTATGATTTTAATCATTCCCATGAAGCGATCATTTGTGAAAACTCACAAGTTAAAATCCTTCATCCCATGAAAATAAGGCGTCCAAAAGAAGCAAATAGCACTTTATCTTTAGCCAAAATCTTACATTCAGTTGCACATATAGAATATAGTGCTATAAATTTAGCCTTAGATGCTAGTTATAGATTTAAAAACTTGCCATTGAAATTTTATCAAGATTGGCTTGAAGTAGCTGATGAGGAAATTAAGCATTTTTTACTTTTAGAAAAAACTTTAAATGAACTTGGTTTTAAATATGGAGATTTCCATGCACATGATAATCTTGAAAAGGCCTTATTCTTAACCAAAGATAATCTTGCTCATAGAATGGGCATAGTGCATAGAGGACTTGAAGCAAAAGGACTTGATGCTAATCCTTTTGTCTTAGAAAAATTAAACACAACTAATCATCCTATAAAAAGTTTATTTAGTGAAATTTTTACCATTATATTAAATGATGAGATTAAACATGTAAATAAAGGGGATTTTTGGTGGAATTATGCAAAAAATGAAAATGATAGTTATCTTGATCTTTGCACTGAATATAAAGAATTTAATCTTTTAGGAAAAGTATATAACAAAACAGCTAGAATTCAAGCAGGATTTAATGAAAGCGAACTTCAAGAACTAGATAATTTTTATAATAAAAATTAAAAATTTAATTCAAAAATTTCTTTAAAATCTCTAGCTACTAGTATATTTTTGTTATCAAGCAACAAAACTTTTGGCAATGCGCGACTTAAAAACAAATATATACCCTCTGTAACACTATAAGCGCCAATATTTTCAAAAACAATCAAATCGCCTATTTGAGGATTATCAAGCTGTTTTCTTCTAACTAGCATATCTCCACTTGTACAAAGAGCCCCGCATATACAATAATCCTTTTCTTGTTTATAAGCATTACTATTTATTGATATATGACGCATAATAGGAATTTTCATTCCCATAATAGAACCATAATAATTAACATGATTTATCCCGCCATCAAGCAAACAATAATCACATTCTCCTGTATTTTTTACATCCAAAATACTAGCTAAGTAGTATCCGCAATATTGAACCATAAACCTACCTAGCTCAATACGCATTTTAACTCTATCAAGATTTAATTCATCAAGTTTGGTTTTTAAAATACTTAGTGGTTTTAAAGTATCACTAAAATCATCATCTTCAAACATGCTCACATTAAGTCCTGGACCATACTCAATGATAAACTCATCCATTTTTATAATACTTGTAATTTCATTTTTTAAATCTAATAACAAATTTAGATCTTTTAATTGCAAATCTATTTTTTTACGTTGTGTACCAGCATAATAATGCAAACCACTAAACTTAATATTTTGATATTTATGTAGCATATTTATGGCTTTTATAATATCCTTTTTACCCATACCAAATTGCGATCCAGTCGAAAGTCTTAACAATATACAAATTTTACTATCAAGATCTAGAGTACATTTATTTATGAGTTCTAGTTGATTTAAAGATTCTGTGGTAAAAGATTTTACACCATATTCTAATGCAAGCACTACATCATCATATCCTTTTACAACACCAGAATATATAATTTGCGATGCTGGAATATTTAATGTTATACAAATTTGTAATTCTCCTGGAGAACAAACTTCTATTTTCTCAATATTTTTTGATATATAAGTAGTCAAAAATGGATTTGCCTTCATTGCAAAGCATAGTTCATATTTATTATCTAAAATATCTTTCATAGCTTTAATACGACTTAAAAGAGCTTGAATATCAAATAAAAAACTTGGAGTGCTATGTTTTTTAGCAATATTTAACAATTCTTCATTTTTCATATATCATTTCCCTTAATTTAGCTCTATCAATTTTTCCATTTTTATTCAGTGGTAAATTTTCTAGTTTAAAAAATACCGATGGAAGCATATATGAGATTAATTGATTTTTAAGATATTGTATCAAATCATCAACACTAAGCATCCCACTATAAAATAAATATATTTTATCACACTCATAAATAGCACAGGCTAGTTCAATACCTTTTATACCCATAGTCGCAATCTCTATATCTCCAAGTTCTATCCGGCGTCCCAAATGTTTAATTTGAAAGTCATTACGTCCTTGAAATACTAATTCTCCTTGTTCGTTGTATTTTCCCATATCACCGGTTTTATAAGTTCTCTCATAATATTTTAAATTTAAAGGATTTTGTATAAAGGCTTCATTGGTGCGTTTAAAGTCTTTATAATATCCAAGTGCAACATTTGGCCCGCTAACACAAATTTCACCTATTTCATCTTTTTTCTTTACTTCATATGGCTTGCCATCGTTATCAAAAGCTAATAAAAAAACTTTTTGTCCTCTAAAAGCATTACCTATAGGAAGTTTTTTATATTTCAAACAATAATCATTTTTTATTTTATAAAAAGCACAATTACAAGTAATTTCACTTGGTCCATACAAATTTACAAATTCAGTTTTGGGTAGGTTTTTTTGCCATATATCTAGCTGATTTAATGGCATAACTTCGCCACTAAAAAGAACTTTTTTAATACCTATGGGAGTGCAATACTTAAAAACTCTAAATGATGAAAGCAATGTTAAAGCACTTACAGCCCAAATTAATATACTTATTTTATATTGCATTAACAATTCTACTAATTTCACAGGAGATGTAAAAAGATATTTATCTATTAAAAAAACACTAGCTCCAAGATATACTGCGCTATAGATATCTTTAATACTTACATCAAAATCAAGCGGAGCTTGATTTGCAAATATATCATCGCTTGAAAATTTAAATTCATTAACAAACACAGGGATGAAATAAAGTACATTAGAATGAGTTTTAACCACGGCTTTTGGTAAACCTGTGCTTCCACTAGTAAAAATTATATCAAGAATATCATATGGCTCATACTGACTTTGTATTTTTTCCAAAACATCATTTTGGATTTCATAATTTAATACCTTAGCAATATCAACAATTTCTCTATTTGTAATCTTTGAAATATCATCAAAAAGTGTAGTATTAGTAAAAATAAATTTAGGTTCAATAATTTCAAGCATTTTTTCTATACGATTTTTAGAATGGTCAATATCTATAAAAGCATAAGCAACCCTTGCCATTGCACAACCAAATATCATAGCAATACAATCAATATTTTTATTCATATAAATAGCTACAATAGAATTTGCTTTAGTTTTGTGATGAAGCAAAAAACTCGCGATACGCTTAGATTTATCCAAAAGATCAGCATAATTTATACTATCATTTTGAGTAAAAAAAGCTATTTTCTCAGGATATAATTTTGCAGAATTTTCTAAATACCAAACTACATTATTTATCATTCTTAATATGCTCTACCATTGCCATTATTGCAGATATTGAATTAAAATTTGAAGATTCAATGTATTGAGGTTTGATTTCTATGTCAAATTTAGCCTCTAACTCCATTATAATTTGCAATATATCAAAACTACTAATAATCCCATCACTAACTAAATTTTGATTTTCTTCAAAGTTTATTCCAGGCTTAATGCTTTGTAAAATTTCCAAAATATCATTCATCATGTTCTCCTAAATATAATTAACTTTTAAAATAAAATTATCACTTTCTAACCATATCGCATTTTAGCAAATCATATGCAACAGCAATATCCTCACAAATCATTCCACCGCTTGAAAAAACCATAGGTTTATTAGTCTGCAATAATTCCTTTTTTCGACCAGCTAAGATATCAAATATATCAATTATCTCATCTTTAGCGCAGCGCTTTTCTTTGACTAAATCTATAAATCTACTACCCAAGCTAGAAAATTTAGGATAAACCGGATATCCAAATTCTTCTAAATAACTTTCATACATTGCATAATTATCCGCTATTTTAATAGCTTCATTAATTAAAAAATCATCACTAAATTTCACAAAACTAAGACAAATTGTAAGTGAATTTTCTTTAAGCCATCTGGAGCGAATAATAGGCATATCAGCTAAAGTATCAAAATCAAAACCAGGATTTATGCTAATAATATCACTATTTTTAACCGCTTCTTCAATACTATCAACCGCCAAAAACTCTATGTTAGTATTATTTTTAAATTCTGAGATTAACTTAGCAACTCCTAACTCACTCTTTCCTTTAACTTTGATCTTTTTTATATTTGGGTAAATTTGCAATATTCCTTGAATAAAAGCAGTATGTATGCGACCAGCACCTATGAGTCCTAGTTCATAAACATCTTTTTTAAGTAACTTTGCAGCATATAAACTTAACGCAGCAGTTCGGTAAGTAGTAATATCATTAGCAGGTAAAATAGCTAAAGGAAAACCTGTATTAGGCTCATTTAGAATAAGTGTATATGTCGTAGTTCCCTCTACTGCACCACGTAAATTTGGTCCGTGCCATTTAAGACCTGCTAAATTATATTCACCACCAAGCCATCCAGGCATTGCAATGTATGTATTTTTTTGTCTATCATCTCGTGCAAAGCTAATTCTCATGCCATGTGAATTAGCATTTGAACCACCCATAGTGTAAGCTCCAGTGCTCATAACTTTATACATATTTTCTATGGAATGTACACATTTACTTATATCTAATCTTTTTTTAATTTCACATTCACTAATATATTTTGTTTCCAAATTATCACCTCTTTAATTCAACCAAATGCGCAGTTTCTAAAAGTTTAGCAATTCGTATGAGTTCTTTTAAATCACATTTATTCTTTTTGGCAATTTGACTTAACAACTCATTATCTTTACAATTAAAAGCATTAAAAAATAATTTATCTTTATTATAATCCATTCTATCAATATTTTCTGCAAATAAATTTCCAGAAAAAAGTTTTTTAATTTTTAAGTCATTTTCATAAAAAAACAATAATTCCAAGACAAGCTCTATTGATTTTTCAAGGTTTAATAAATTTGCATTTTCTAAATTATCAAAACTACTAGCATGATTTGCACATAATATTTTTTCATTATTGAAATTTAATTTTCTACAAAAATAAATCATGCGAGTTTTAAACTCATTAAACATATAACTGTCACTTGCAAAGGTTTGAAAATCATATACAGATGTGTCATTTTTAATAGATATATACTCAATAATAGAACTTAAACTCAGATTAATCTTATGTGATGTAGTTATACTTAATGGATTTTTACTAGCCAGATTATCTAAAAGCACAAGTAAGTGAATTTTTTCTTTATTTTTATCAATACGGCTAAAATAACAATCAAATCCAACATCCTCAGGAGTAATTACTAATTTATATGAATAATATGTTTTTTTCTTACTCAGAGCTTCTATTATTTTTAAACCAGCAATCACACCGCTTAAACCATTGTTAAATTGATAAGGACTTGATAGATTTGCACACAATAAAATACATTCATCACTCTGGCCTTGAATTTCTAACTCGCCAACTTTTAATTCTCCATAGGAAAATAAACTATCTATTTTTACTTTATATCTTGATTCTTTTAAACATTGCATTTGTTTTTTTGTACAACATAACCCCCAAGTTCTTTCATAAGGCTTATTGATGCAAAGTATTTCATCATCGGTGCTGTTTTTTAAATTTGGCATATGTAAATGTTTAAGTAATTCTTCATAAGTAACTTCACCATCAAATGGTAAAGAATAACGCATAACATGCAAGGGATTTTGATCAGTGGAAAACACCAATTCACCATTCATTTTGCAAAGATATGCTTCTTTACATATCCATCTTTCAGGAACTATCCAATCAAAAGCTTTATATCCGCTTGCAAATTTGTAAATTTTCATATTAGTATATAACGATTTTAACGCATAAAGAGCAGCATCATAACCATCACTAACTATATCTCTTGGGAGATTATAAAGATTTTTAACCAAACTTGAAATACTTGTATCATTTAATATAGTATTAAAATATTGAAAGCCGGTTCGCTCTTTTTCTTTTTCAATCAAATCACATTCTGGACCTACAGCGGTTATCCATGGATCTTTACTAAATTGTTTAAATGCAAATTCTTTATAAGTTTGAGCTTTAATAGAGCTTACAAATCCTTTTCCAAGCGGTGCAGATTTAACTAATCCAGCTTCTATACATTTTTCCATCATTCTTTTAAAAGTAGGATAAGCATTAGAGCAAAGTGGGCGTACATTGTATACCCAAGATATCTTTCGAATGCAATCTTCATCTTTAATATTGCCTGTAAAAAATTTTTTATATCTATGCGGAACTTTAAATTCTTCCTCATAAGAATGCAAGATAGTTGCCCATCGCAACTCCACACCTATACACAAAATCTTACCACCCAGACGAGTAAAACGATCAAAAAATGAATTTTCACCAAATGAAGTATTAGCATAAATTTTAGTAATAGATTCAGCCTGAGAACCTTTGGCAGCCACCGATAAAAATGGATCTAAACTACGATATGCCCTTTTTTGTTTCCAAAAATATTCGCTAAATTGCCCCATAGTAGGACAAGGAGTGGTTTTTGGATCAAAAATTTCATTATTGCCAAATGAATATGTAAATGTAGGGACAACTAATGTTCCATCTGCTATAATTTCCATTAAGGAATCCATAATAGAAGCAGAAAGTTCATCTGAACTTTTCACACCTTCCATAATCATACCTAAACGATCAAGCCCGCAATGAACCATAACTAAATCACCGGCATTAATATCTACACTACGTATAGCATTTATAAAATCAGATTTAGTATACACCCCCCCTCAATCTAGCTTAAAACATTAAAAATATAAGCGTTTTCTAACTAAAAAAGAATTATATCTATAAAAACTTAAAATATTATTCTGATATTATGCATAGATAAAAAGTATATTTGAAGATGGTGGTTAGAGGCAGAATCGAACTGCCGACACGCAGATTTTCAGTCTGCTGCTCTACCGACTGAGCTATCCAACCACTGAATTGAAGTTGTAATTATACAATAGTTTTTTTAAAAAAAGTTGAAATTTGCATAAAAATGCAAATTATTCAGCAAAAGCTCCAAATTTAAAGATTTTTTGCATTCTTAATGCAGCTAATTCGCGTTTATCGTATTGTTCTAATTCTTCTATAGCTTTTAAGACATAATCACTTAAATTTTTAATTGCATTTTCTTTATCTCTATGAGCTCCACTCATTGGCTCTTCGATAACATCATCAATCAAACCTTGAGTTTTTAAATCATCAGCAGTTACTTTCATCGCCTTAGTAGCAGCTTCACTTTTTGATGGATCATTCCATAAAATAGCAGCACAACCCTCAGGTGAAATCACAGAAAAAACTGAATTTTTCATCATAGCAAGTTTATCAGCTACTCCTATGGCTAAAGCACCACCACTTCCACCTTCACCTATAACCACTGCTATAGTGATTGTTTTAAGGGCGCTTAACTCATATAAATTTCTAGCTATAGCCTCGCTTTGACCACGCTCTTCAGCACCCACTCCTGGGTAAGCACCTGGAGTATCTACTAAAAATAACACCGGTATGTCAAATTTTTCAGCCATTTTTGCTACTCTTAGAGCTTTTCTATAACCTTCAGGATGAGGCATACCAAAATTTCTATGAAGTTTATCTTTAGTACCTCTACCTTTTTGCTCACCTATAACAATAACTTTTTTACCACCTATATAGCCTGCATAACACACAATAGCAGGATCATCTCTAAAAGCACGATCGCCATGAATTTCATAAGCATCACTTAATATAGCTTGAATATAATCAAGTGCATAAGGACGATCAGGATGTCTTGCAAGCTGTAAGCGTTGGTAATCGCTTAAATTTTTATAAACTTTTTGAGTTTCTTTTTCAAGATTTTTTTCTAAAATTTTTACTGCTTCATCATCGCCTTTGATTTTAGCATTTGCTAAATCCTCATCAATTTGCTGAATATTTTTTTCAAAATCTAAATAAGAAGCCATATTAATCTACTTTTTTGAAAATCACACAACCATTTGTTCCACCAAAACCAAAAGAATTGCTCATTACAACATTAACTTCGCTTTTTCTTGCAGTATTTGGTATATAGTCAAGATCACAGTTTTCATCTGCTACGATTTGATTGATAGTTGGCGGTAATATACCTTGATCAAGTGCCATTAAAGAAATAACAGCTTCAATAGCACCAGCAGCACCTAAGCAATGTCCTGTTTGACCTTTTGTAGAACTAACTAAAGGAATTTGATCTTTAAAAAGTTCTTTAATAGCTGCTGTTTCATTTTTATCATTTACCGGAGTAGAAGTTCCGTGCGCATTAATATAATCTACTTTTGGATTTCCTGCCATTTTTAAAGCTTTTTTCATAGCACGCAATGGCCCTTCTAAAGTAGGCGAAGTGATATGATGTGCGTCCGCACTTTCGCCAAAACCTACTAACTCAGCATAAATTTTAGCTCCACGCTTTTTAGCAGCCTCATACTCTTCAAACACTAAAGCACCAGCACCCTCACCCATTACAAAACCATCTCTTTCTTTGTCAAATGGTCTTGAAGCCTTAGCTGGATCATCATTTCTAGTAGAAAGAGCTTTCATAGCAGCAAAGCCACCTATACCCACAGCACAAATAGCTGCTTCAGCGCCTACTACAAGCATTTTATCTGCATTGCCTAAAGCTATGCTTTTATAAGCTTCGCCTATAGCATGGGTTCCTGCTGCACAAGCAGTTACGCATGAGATATTTGGTCCTTGCAATCCATGCTCGATTGAAATAATCCCACCAAGCATATTAACCAAAGCTGATGGTATGAAAAAAGGAGTTATTTTGCGTGGTCCACGTTGTGCACAAGTAACAGAATTTTTTTCTATATTTGGTAAACCACCTATACCAGCTGCTGAAACTACACCAAATTCTTCTTTGTTTAAAGTTTCATCAAATTTAGCATCTTCCATAGCTTCTCTTGCTGCTTTAATACCAAGTTGTATAAAACGATCTATTTTTTTAACCTCTTTAGCATCACAAACACTTAAAGGATCAAAATTTTTTACTTCAGCAGCAATTTGCACTGGAAAATCAGTGGTATCAAAAAGAGTGATTTTATCAACGCCACTTTTACCATCACAAATCGCTTTAAATGAGCTATCTTTGTCTAAGCCAAGGGCATTGATCATTCCTATACCTGTTACTACAACGCGTTTCAAACCGCACTCCTTATTTTAAAAATTAAAATTATTTTTGAAGATTTTCTATATAATTAACAACATCTTCGATTTTTACTAGTTTTTCAGCATCACTGTCTGGAATTTCTACATCAAATTTTTCTTCTAAAGCCATAACTAATTCAACAACATCCAAAGAGTCAGCACCTAAATCTTCAATGATTTTAGATTCCATTTTAACTGCATCTTCATCAACACTAAGTTGCTCAACAACTACTTTTTTTACATCATCAAAAATTGCCATTTTTATCTCCTAGTTTAAAAAATTAAACCACATTTTACAATAAAAAAATAAATTTCTTGTTTAAAAAGTTAAAAATTAAAGATTATTACGAAAAATTTAATTATCTGTGTTTAAATAAAAGCTTAATTTTTAACAAAGGAAATTAATGCTTTTAGATAGACTTATAAAAGAAAATAAAAAAACTTGGGATCAATACATCCATCATGAATTTGTAAAAAAACTTCAAAATGGCACTTTAGAAAAAGATGTATTTTTATTTTATCTTAAACAAGATTATATCTTTTTAAACAATTACGCAAAATGCTATGCCCTGCTTGCTTTAAATGCAAATAATGCTAAAGAAATTCAATTTGCCATTAAAAATCAAAACTACACTTTAGAAGGAGAATTGGAACTTCATAGAAGTATTTTAAAGCTAGGTATTGATGTAGAAAAACTAAATTATAAAGATGAAAGTTTAACCAATATTGCTTATACAAGGTACTTACTAAGTGTGGGACAAAATGGAGATTATTTAGATATGCTATGTGCTTTGAGTGCTTGTGCTATAGGCTATGCATATATAGGAGAAGAAATTTATAAAGGACTTGATAAACAAAACTTAGAAAATCATCCTTACAAAGAGTGGATTTTAACCTATGCGGGAAAAGAATTTCAAGATGAAATTAAAGAATTTAAAGATTTTTTTAATTCTTATGCAAATAGCATTAGCGAAGAAAAATTTAAAAAATTAAACGAAATTTTTTATACTACTGTAAGACTTGAAACAGCCTTTTGGCAACATTCTTTAGAGCAAAAAATGGAAATTTAATCATCATAAAGATGATTAAATTATCAATTTAGCAATATTAATCCCTACAAAAGCAACCAAATACGCACATAAAGATGTAAATATAAAAAGATACCATGCATATTTTTTATTTCCTGCTTCTTTAGCAAAAACTATGGTTGCTGCAAAGCAAGGATTATAAATCATAACAAAAAGTATAAAAGCTACTGCTGTATTAAAAGGGATGTTTTCTTTTATGGCTTCTTGTAAATTTAAACTTGTCTCATCAACTTCATCACCTAAAGAATAAAGCACACCCATAGTAGAAATCATCACTTCTTTAGCAGCTAAACCACTTACCAAAGATACACTAAGTTTCCAATCAAAGCCAAGTGGTGCAAAAATAGGTTCTATTGCTTTACCAAATTGTCCAAGATAACTATTTTCTATCTGAAGTTCTTGAGTTAAAGCATTTTGAGTATTATTTTCTTGTGCAGGAAAATTACTCGCAAACCAAATAAGCAAAGAAGCTATCAAAATAAATGTTCCTGCTTTTTTTAAATACATTTTGGCTTTATTTAACACCATAAACCATACCAAATTCCAATTTGGCATTCTATATTTTGGCATTTCCATTACAAAAGGTTCATCTTGTCCCCTAAAAGCACTCATTCTTAAAATTTTAGCTGCAATCAAACCCAAAAACGCACCTAGAAGATAAATCCCAAAAAGATAATTTCCCGCCACATCAGCAGGAAAAAACACTCCAACAAAAAGCACATACACAGGAAGCCTTGCACCACAACTCATAAAATTAATAATAAAAAGAGTTAATAGTCTATCTTTTTTATTTTTTAAAGTTCTTGTAGCCATAAATGCAGGTACTGAGCAACCAAAACCCGTGATTAAAGGAATAAAACTTTTACCATGTAAGCCAAATTTATATAAAATTCCATCTAGCAAAAATGCAACCCTAGCCATATATCCAGTTGTTTCAAGCAAGGCTATACCAAAAAACAAAATCATAATATTTGGTAAAAAAGTTATAACCGCACCAACCCCACCTAAAACACCATCAGCTAAGGCTGAAGCGATAAATTCATTGCTAATATTATTTTTTACCATATCACCTAAATTAGCAAAAAACATTTCTATATAATCCATAGGAATTTGCCCTAAAGTAAAGGTTAGTTGAAATAAAGCCCACATAAAAAACAAAAATATAGGAATTCCTAAAAATTTATTAATTAAAATAGAATCTATTTCTTTGGTATGATTTTTATACTTAACGCCCTTACTTAAAACCTTAGCACATATACCATTTGCAAAAGCAATTAGCTCTTCTTTAAAAATACTTTCCATATCTTTGCTATTATATGCCATATAAATTTTTTCTAAAGCCTCATCAAGTATTTTTCTCAAAGCGTGTGAAATGACTATATTAGCTTCATTTTTAAGTAAAGCAAGTGCTAAATCTTTTGTAGAAAAATCTAAATATGTAATTTCATTTTGATTTAAAACTTCACTTATTTTTGCAAGTTCTTCTTCTATGATATCGCTATAAACACGCTCTTTAGCTTCAAATTTAGCTTCATGGGTTGAAATGATTAAATCCAAAAGTGCATTTAGATTTTCTTTAGTTTTAGCACACACGCCAAGACAATGCGTATTTAGAAGTTGGGATAAAATTTTAAAATCTATACTAAAACCTTCATTTTTAGCTTCATCTTGCATATTTAAAGCCATAATCATTTTGATTTTAGCTTCTATTAAAGATGCACTCAAAATCAAATTACGCTCTAAATTTGTAGAATCAAGCACATTTACTACAAGATCGAATTTACCCTTTTTTAAAAAATCTTTTGTAATTTTTTCTTCTTCACTATAACCATCTAATGCATAAGTTCCTGGTAAATCTATAAATTTAAACTCATAATTTTTATAAACTAATCTAGCCTCAGCTTTTTCAACCGTAACACCGCTAAAATTGCCAACTTTCATATTAGCTTTGCAAAGTGCATTAATTAATAAACTTTTACCGACATTTGGCTGACCTACTAAAGCAATGATGATTTTTTTCATTAAAACTCTTTTGAAATTTGTATTATTTTTGCTTCACTTGAACGTAAAATCACGCAAGTTGTATCAAGTTCTACCATGATAGTAGAATTTGCTATAGAAGAGCGAATTTTTTTAACTTTTTTGTTTTTTGCAAAACCAAAACTAAAAAGTCTTGCTTGGAGTTGTTTATCTGCTTCAAAGCCTACTATAATAGCTTCTTCATTATCTTTTAATGTATCTAAAGTCATGTTTTTCCTTACAAAAACTAAGATAAAACATTATATAAAAAATTAAATTATTTCTTTTTTAAAATAATAAGCAATCTCAAAAAATGAGATTGCTAGAAATCAAAATCATTTAGATTTTCTAAATTTTGAAGCTTTTTGACTAATTCCTCAGCCTTTTCTAAAGAAAGTGCTATGCTAGCATTAGAAAGAAATTTATCTTTTAATTCATCAAAACTTAAAGGATTATCAAAATTTCCTTTATTAATCAGTACATCTTTTTTAATTACTCTTCCATCATTTAAAACAGCTTCTAAATGTCCTGGAAAGTATTTAGGGAAACCACTAGATTTTTTCTTTTCATAGCTAATTTTTTTAGCAAATTCTATTAGTTCAGCTCTATTTAAATTTTCATAAGATTTTAAAGTGATCTTACCATCAAAAAATGCCAAAGCCATTAAAAAAGGCATGGAAAATTTAGCAGCATAAGCACTTTGTGGAGTGTATTTTGCTTCTATTGGATCACAGATAAATGAAATTGGCACCTCATCTACAAAACAATGCAAACTTTTGATATCTTGTGCTTTTAAGCCATCATTTCTTAAATTCATAGCACAATCAATAAGCCCATGTGCAAAATGACAACTTGGATAAGGTTTTAACGAAACTTGCATTACTTGCCAAATTTCATTCAACCCCTTACAAAGTTCATTTTTATCACACTCATCTTCTAAGCCAAAAGTTCTAAAAATATTATCCCTTCCTTCAAATATACTCAAAGGACCACTCATATTAGCTTTTGCAAAATTTGCTACTAAAATTCCATTTTTCAAAGCATTAGCTATGTGTAAAACTTTAGAATTAGAACCATTAGA
Source organism: Campylobacter sp. RKI_CA19_01121 (assembly GCF_025771295.1). Classification (NCBI taxonomy): domain Bacteria; kingdom Pseudomonadati; phylum Campylobacterota; class Epsilonproteobacteria; order Campylobacterales; family Campylobacteraceae; genus Campylobacter; species Campylobacter sp. RKI_CA19_01121. The sequence continues at coordinate 107,000 of NZ_JAKMQA010000005.1, read as the reverse complement.
TAAAAACTCATTCACCCCACTTGCAAAACTTCCTGCTAAACCTAGTGCACTGATGATTTGTTCTTTGTTTAAATCAAGTAAAACACAACTTGCAGCTACACTACCAAAAATTCCTGCTATAGCTGTAGTATGAAAGCCGCGTTTATGGAAACTTCCTTTGCTTGCTATACCCACTCTAGCAGCAATTTCCCAACCAACTATAAAAGCTTTTAAAACTTTTTTTCCATCTTTACTTACGCTAAATCCATAAGTTAAACAAAGCGGAGTTAAAATAGCACTAGCGTGCAAAATAGCTTCAGTATGAGTATCATCAAAATCAAGGGCATGCGCTGCAATGGCATTTACCATCGCAGCATAAATTACATCAAGCTTTTTATCTTCACTCCAAATTTTTTCACTAGGATTTACGCTTAAAGCTTCAAAAGCCTTAGTCGCATTTAAAACACAAGCTTCATTTTTAGCAGCTAGGGCTGTTCCTAGTGCGTCAAGCATAAGCTCTTTTGCTCTTTGCTTTACTTCACTAGGAATAGCTTCATAGTCTAAATTTACGATAAATTCGGCTAGTTTTTCACTTAAATACATTTTTTCCTACTTTAGAATTGGTGCATTAGCGATTTTTTCTAAGAACTCATCAACTAATTTTGGTGCATAACCTACATAAGTTGTAGCATCCATTAAAACATCAATATCTTTTTCACTTAAAACCTTGCTCACACGCTCATCTTCAAGTAAAACTTCTTTGAAAGTTTTATGATTTTCTATACCTCTCATAGCATTTTCATAAACAATTTCATGTGCATGTTGCTTACCATAATGATCACTTAAAGCAAACATCACGCGTTCTGCTAATACAAAGCCATTAAGCGTATCAAGATTTTTTAACATTTTGTCTTTTTTAACTTCTAAATCATCAAAGACAAATTTCATATTTGCCAATACCACTGAAAGCATTAAAAACGCTTCTGGCAAAAGCTTCCATTCCATTTTCCAAACTTGACCATCTCTTTCATGCTCATGTCTTTCTATATCGCTTAAAATTGCAATATTGGCTCTTAGGGCATTACTTACAGTCACTGCATTTTCACTTACTGCAGGATTTCTTTTATGAGGCATAGTAGAACTTCCTACTTGACCTTTTCCAAAAGGCTCAGCAATTTCATCGATTTCATTATGAGCTAAGATTAAAAGCTGATGTGCGATTTTGTTAAAGGTTGCATTGATATTACCTAAAACATAACCAAGCTCGATAAAACGATCTCTTGCTGGTTGCCATGAGATATCAGGAACTTCTAAACCTAAGCTTTCTAAAGTAAGTTTTTCTACTTCATTAGCCTTGTCACTTAAACTTGCTTTAGTTCCCACTGCACCTACGATTAATCCTACATATAATCTTTTTTCAAGTTCAATAATTCTTTCATAGTGACGATTAAGCTCACTAAGCCAAATTGCAACTTTGTGTCCAAAAGTTATAGGTAAAGCTTGTAAAGCTAAGGTTCTTCCCATCATTGCAGTATTTTTATGCTCTTTTGCGATATTTGCTAAATTTTTAGCTATATCTTTTAAATCTTGCTTGATTAAAGCCATAGCTTCTTTAAATTGTAAAACTATACCTGTATCAATGATATCTTGCGTTGTTACACCAAAATGTACATATTCGCCAAGACCATTTTCGCAAGCTTTTTCCAAACCACGCACAGTAGGTACTAAAGGGTGTTTGGTTTTTTTAAACTCAGCAAAAATAAAATCCATATCCATAAATTTATAATGCGCTTTTTTAGCTATTTCTACAGCTGCTTCATTAGGGATAATGCCAAGTTTTGCTTGAGCTTTTGCTAGGGCAGCTTCTACATCAAGCCATTTTTGAATTCTATTTTCTTCACTAAAAATAGCTCTCATTGCAGGGGTGCTCCAAGAATCTTGAAGCAACCTCATATCAAATACACTCACACCCATGTTTTATCCTTTAAAATTTATTTTTTCAAATGCTTGTTTTAAATCAGCGATTAAATCCTTACTATCTTCAAGACCTATATGAAATCTCACAAAAGGCCCTCTAGCACTCCAATCTGTTGCCGTTCTTGGTGGAGTAGTAACAGTAGCTAAACTCTCATATCCACCCCAGCTTGCACCGATTGAAAAATACTCTAAATTATCTACAAACTCAATGGCTTGTTCTTTTGAAATACCATCTGCAAATTCAATCGTTACCATACCATTAGCACCTTTATGATCGCGCCTAAAAACTTCATGGTTTGGATGAGTTTTTAATTTTGGATAAAAAATTGTTTTAACTTCTTTTCTACTTTGTAAAAACTCTACTACCTCATCTGCACTTTTTTCATGCGCTTTCATTCTTACATCTAAAGTTCTCATACCACGAAGCACTAAATAAGCATCATCAGGACTTGTAGTAAATCCTAAAGCTTCTGGCAATTTATCAAAATTTTTCCATTCTTTTTCATTAATCACTACTATACCCATAGTAACATCTGAATGCCCACTTAGATATTTAGTTGCGGCAATCACTGAAATATCCACGCCAAGCTCAAGCGGATTTAAAAAATACCCGCTTGAATAAGTATTATCAATCGCTACTGGTATGTTATGTTTGTGTGCAATTTCACAAAGTTTTGGCAAGTCTATGATTTCATAAAGTATAGAACCTGGGCTTTCACAAAGGATTAATTTTGTGTTTGGTTTGATTTTTTCTTCTACATCAGAAGCATCAGCTTTTAAAAAGTCAATTTCTACACCCATTTTAGTTAAAAATAAATCACAAATTGTTCTAACAGGTCCATAAATAGCATCAGTGATTAAAAAATGAGCATCTTTGCTAGCATAATTTAAAAGCACCATAGCTAGCGCTGCAAGTCCTGTTGGGAAAAGTTGCGCTCTATGGCCTCCTTCAAGCGCACAAATTAGTTTTTCAAGTTCAAAATTTGTAGCTGTTCCTCTAGCGCCATAACTTAAAACACGATCTGTTTTTCTTAGCTCGCGGTATTTTTGCCAAGTTGCATGATCTTTAAAAAGTATAGTTGATGCACGCATTAGGGTTGGATTAACTGATCTTACTTCGACATTTTGATCGCCTCTTCCTAGATGGATTAATTTAGTTTTGTTGTTCATTTTGTACTCCTTTTTATAGATAAATATAAGTCATAATCACATTAACAATAGCAGCTACAAGCATAGGAATAGTCGTTCTTTTTACAACTTGTAATGGATTTACTTTAGCCATAGCTGAAATCGCCAAAATAGCAGGTGCAATAGGTGAAACACATCTACCAAAACCTGTCATGATTTGAATAGGTGCTATCATAGCTATGGTATCAACGCCAAAAGATTTTGCTATATTTGGGATAAGTGGTGCAAAAGAGAAAAATGCTGCATTTCCTGAACCCATTAAAAATGCACATACAGCAAGCAAAATAGAAACTGCTATAATAATAGCAAGCACTCCAAAACCTGCATCTTTTGCAAAACCTATTAAAGTATCCACAAAGCCAACTGATAAAAGTCCGCTTGCAAAAACTTGACCACAAACGATCAAAGAAACTGTGATTACAAACAAATGCCCCATGCCTTTGAAAAATACCATAATAGAATTTAAAGTATCAATCAAACTTCTATAACGAATGATTTCAAAAATAATCGCTATAAAGGTTGAAATCATCATAGCAACCGGTACATTCATTCTAATAGCAGTAGATGAAGCTGCTTTAACTTCTTCCATAGTGGTAAGCCCCATTAGCACCATAATGCTATCTAAAACACTACTAAAGCCCAAAATCAATACTAAAGGTATAATAGGTAAAATCGCATAAATTCTAGGTGGCTTTTTAAGCTCTTCATTTTTGCCATCATGTTCTGCTAATTCTTTTTCAACATCATCACGATTAAATGTGAAATTTTCTTTTTTATCAAAATATTTTGAGCAAAAATAAATCGCAATACCTACTGCTATGATAATAGGCACAGTTGTAGGAAGCTGATAATGCACAAAATATACCGCAGGATCAATTTCAGCTGTTTTTGCAGCCAAAATCACATTACCACTACCTGGACCATGGTCAATGTATTGACAAATAGCAATAATTGAAAGTGCAGAAAGTTTAGAAACACCTGAGCGCACTAAAATAGGATACATTGTAACCATAAGCAAAAGTGCTAAACCTGCATGTGAAGGTATAAAAAGCACTAAAAACTGGATTACAAAATATGAAACTAGCAATAAAATATAAGGTGATTTTACTGCCTTTAAAGGTCTTTCAAATACTTTAAATAAAGCATAGCTTGCACCTACATGATCCATATAAGCAGAAAATCCTGCTATACACATTAAAGTAAGTCCAAGCCCTGCTAGAGTACTTGACATTTTGGTATTTACTACTTGGAAAATATCAAAAAGACCTAAATGTAAAGATTGCTTTTCACTAATAATAGGAGAAAGTCCAAAAATTCCTGCCAAAGTTAGCAAGAATAAACCACTTAAAAGCAACGCCATATGAGCGTTGATTTTTTTATAGAGCATAAATACAAGTAAAAATACAGAACATCCTGCAAAAAATAAACCCAACATGCTCTATCCTTTATGAGCAATAACCTCTATCTCCACTTTAGCACCCTTAGGAAGATCTTTTACCGCAAAAGCACTTCTTGCAGGATATGGAGCTGCGAAAAATTCAGAATAAACCTCATTGAAAGCCACAAAATCATCAATGTTTGCTAAAAAGCAAGTTGTTTTAACTACATTATTAAAATAAAGATTATTTTCTTCTAATATAGCCTTAATATTTAACAATGATTGTCTTGTTTGTTCTTTTACATCTTCACTTTCTATATTTCCACTTTCTGGATTAATAGGAAGTTGTCCTGAAATAAATAACAAACCATTAGCTTCTCTATAAGCTGAATATGGTCCTATAGCCTTTGGATAATTTGCCATGTATACTCCTTGTGTTTAAATGAAATCATAATATAATATTATCATCATAATAATAAATTGTCAATATTTTTTTATCATAATAATAATTTTTTTTATTGTTATAATTATTAACAACTTTGATGAAAATATTATGTAAAATAACAAAAAACAACAAAAAGGTCTAGATCATGGATGAGCAACAAAAAGAATTATTTATCAAACTCACTCAATTTTTAGGACAGGTGCTTGGGGATCAATATGAAATAGTTTTTCATGTGATTGCACCTGAGGGTTCATATATTGCAGCCATTGCAAATAACCACATTAGTGGAAGAACCATTAATTCTCCATTAACTTCTTTTGCAAGTGAGCTTGTACAAGAAAAAGAGTATTTAAACAAAGATTTTTTATGTGATTATAAAGCAAAGGTTGGAAAGTCTAAGATTGTTACTGGATCAACTTTTTTCATTAAAAATCAAAATAAAATCGTGGGAATTTTATGTATAAATCACGATACCACAGAGCTTAGAAATGCTATTAGTAAAATCATAGAACTTGAAAAAATCAATGATTTTAGTGATTTGTTAGATATTCATAATCAAAACAATGTAAATTTACACAATGTGAGTAATATAGAAACACTTAGTCATTCTATAGAAGATATTTTAGCTGAGAACATAGACTTAAAATATTTAAATTCAGGATATAGCTTAAGCACTGAGCAAAAAGATGAAATTATTAAAAAGCTTCATTCAAAAGGAATTTTTAACATTAAAGGAAGCATACCTATAGTTGCTAAGTCGCTTAATATATCAGAACCTAGCGTCTATAGGTATTTACAAAAACTTAAAAACAATCTCTAAGCTAAAATACAAGCTTAGAGATAAAATAACCTGCAATAGTCGCACTAATAATCAAAACAAAACCTGGTCTTAAATAAGAGTGATTGATCACAAATTTACCTATTTTTGTTGTACCTGTTCTATCAAAAGCCACACATGCTATTTGATTAGCTCCTGGGACTATAAAATCTCCACTCACACAAGGATAAAGCACAATAAGAATTTGAGGAGGAATTCCCAAACTCACACCCAAAGGCATCAAAGCAGCTACTGTTGCTGAAGGAGAAAAAATCACCATAGAAAAGGCAAATAAAGCCACACCAAATAAATACGGATAATCCTCTACAATATGCGATAAAGAATCACTAAATAAAGGCTTATAAGCTTCAAAAAATGTTCCTGTCATCCAAGCTATACCAAAAACCCCTACAACTCCTATAAGTCCTGATCTAAATACCGAAGCTTCACCAAGCTTATTAGCAGGAACTTTAGCAAAAAGCATAATCAAACAAGCCGTTGCAAGCATGATCATTTGGATTAAATTTGGAGTAGAAAGTCTTTCTATTTTGCCATTTGCAAGCTCATAATGAGGCAATAAATTTGTAAAAGTACCAAAGAAAATAATAGTTAAAATCCCTAAAGCAAAAATATACAAAGATCTTCTAGCCATAGGATCATGTTCGCTATCTTTATTTTGCAAATCTTCACTTAAAAAATGATATTCTCCTGCTCTTACTCTTTTTTGAAATTCCTCATCTTGCTCAAGCTCTTTTCCTCTTTTTAAAACACTCAAACAAGCAAGAAACACACCTATAAAAAAGGCTGGCAAACTTACCATTAAAATTTGCACTATTGTTGTACCACTAAAAGCTAAAACAGCCACCATAGCAGCAGTAGCTGCACTCATAGGTGAAGCTATAACACCAATGCCTGCTGCTACAACTGAAACTGAAAGCGCTCTTTCGGGACGAATTTTAGCATCAGCTGCCACTTCAGCAATCACTGGATAAATAGAAAAAGCCACATAGGTAGTACCGCAAAAAATCGTAAAAGCAGAGCTAATCAAAGGTCCCATAAAAACAATAGCTTGAGGTTTTTTCTTTAGAATTTTCTCTGCTATTTTTACTAGTAAATCAAGCCCACCTGCGCTTTGCAAAACACTCACACAAGTAATCACAGCAAGTATAATAAACACAACACTCACAGGAAGTGAAGCTGGTTGCATACCAAAGACCAAAACCAAAATACACATACCAAGCCCACCTGCAACCCCAAGTCCTATACCACCATATCTACCACCTATGGCTATCATAGAAAAAATGATGAAAAATTCTAATATAAAAATAATATCCATTAATCTTGTGCCTTATATTGCTCCAAAAGCTCTTTTGCATGTTTAATTTGCTCTAATACTACTTTAGTTCCTGTACCACCATAAGATACTCTTGCGTCTATACAAGTTTCTAAAGCAATTGCCTCATAAATATCTTCTTGGATATTTTCATTAAATTGATGAAATTCCTCCATGCTAAGTTCTTCAAGCATTTTTCCATGTTTAATACAATAATTCACAGCCCCGCCAACTATACTATGAGCTTCTCTAAATGGTATATTTTTTCTTACTAAATAATCAGCCATATCCGTAGCATTTGAAAAGCCTTTTGCAGCAGCTGCTCTTGTATTATTAGCATTTACTTGCATTTTTTCTATCATAGGAGTTATGATTTTCAAACTTGCCATTAGAGTATCCATAGAATCATAAACTTGAGCCTTATCTTCACTCATGTCAGTATTATAAGCTAGTGGAATACCTTTCATAATAGTTAGCATTGCCATAACATTGCCATACATTCTACCTGTCTTACCACGCATTTTTTCAGCCACATCAGGATTTTTCTTTTGAGGCATTATGCTTGAGCCGGTACAAAAATCATCACTTAATTCTATAAATTTAAAATCTTGACTTGAAAAAAGTATAAGCTCTTCACAAAAACGACTAAGGTGCATAAAGCACATTGCAGCCACAGAAGTAAATTCAACCATATGATCTCTATCACTAACGCTATCAATGCTATTTTCTGTTGGTTTTACAAAACCTAATTTTTTGGCACAAAAATGTCTGTCTATATTAAATGTGGTTCCACCAAGCGCAGCTGCTCCTAAAGGACACTCATCCATTCTTTTATATAAATCTTCAAAACGAGAATAATCCCTACTTAACATCCAAAAATACGCCATGATCCAATGTGAAAAAAGCACTGGTTGACCGGTTTGTAAATGTGTATAACCTGGCATAATAGCTTTGATATTTTTTTGAGCTTGATTGATGATTTCTTCTTGCAAAGCAATAATTTGATTTAAAATTTCTTTTATAACGGCTCTCATATGCATTTTTGAATCAAGCGTAGTTTGATCATTTCTACTTCTTGCAGTGTGAAGCTTTCCACCTACTGGGCCTACAATTTGTGTCATTCTTTTTTCTACAGCCATATGAATATCCTCATCAGCTATATCAAAAACAAAGGTTCCATTTTGAATTTCTTCTCTAACTTGTTCTAAACCCTTGATGATAGTTTTTGCTTCATCTTCTTTTATAATACCTTGTTTTGCAAGCATAGTACAATGAATTATACTTCCTTGTATATCAAAAGGAGCAAGTCTTGGCTCAACTAATAATGAAGCGGTGTATTCTTCAACTAATTTATTTGTAGGTAAATCAAAACGTCCACCCCATAATTTCTCTGCTTTTTGTGACATATTTATCCTTCTATTTACAAATAAAAGGATAATTTTATAATTTTTATTTTTTCAAAGAGTTTAACTTTTCTTTCTTTTAAAAATTTTTAACACAGCAAAAGCTATTTTTTTAAGAAAATTTTTTTTAGAATGCTTTGTTAAAAATTCTACTATATCTCTATGCCCAAACATTAGTGCAAAAGTAAAAGGTGTCATACCAAGACCGTTGTTTTCATCAATATTTGCCCCATATTCTACCAAAAGCTTACACATAGGCAAATATCCTTTAAAACACACCCCTGCTAATGGAGTTTGTCCTCTGTCATTTTTCTCATCTACCCTAGCATTATTTTCTAGTAAAAACTTAGCACATTCATAAGCATTATGATAACTTGCAAGCATTAAGAGACTATCGCCTTTGTGATTTTTTAAATTCACACTCAAACCTGCTTCTATCATAATCTTTAAATTTTGCAAATCATTTTTTCTTGCGTAATCAAAAGCCATAGTACAAAGTTCTTGAATTCTTTTTTCTTCTTCGTTGCTAAACATATTTTTCCTTTTATAATCTTTAGTTTGCCACTTTAAAAGTGGCAAGTAAAAATTACATTTTCAAAGCTTTTTTAACGCCATTTGCATATTCACTTGAAATTTTTTCAAAATGACTTAATGCTCTAGCAATAATTTTTTCATCAACCCCACTCATAGAAGCTGCTATATTTTTAAATAACTGCTCTTTTTGATCTTGGTTCATTATATCAAACAAAGCTCTTGGTTGAGTATAAAAATCATCATCAAGTGGAGCATATCTTTGCGCACTACCTTCAAGTGCTAAGTCAGGCTCAAGATAGCTTTTATCTTCTTTTGGACTATCATCATAACTATTTGGCTCATAGTAAGCTGCGCCATTTTTATAAGTGTCAAAATTCATAGCACCTGCTACATTATAAGTATTTACTTCACTTTTTGCACGATTAACTGGCAATAAATGATAATTTGTTCCTATGCGGTATCTGTGTGCATCAGGATAAGAAAAGATTCTAGCTTGCAACATTTTATCAGGACTAAAACCAATACCAGGAACGATATTGCTTGGACTAAATGCAGCTTGTTCTACTTCATTGAAATAATTTTGCACATTTTTATTAAGTACTAATTCACCTACTTCTATTAAAGGCACAATGCTATGTGGCCAAACTTTAGTTAAATCAAAAGGATTAAAACCTAATTTTTCTGCTTCATCTTCTTTTAAAACTTGAATTTGGAAAGTCCATTTTGGAAAATCTCCTTTTTCTATAGCTTCATATAAATCTCTTTGATGACTTTCTCTATCATTTGCTATTAAATTTGCCGCTTCTTCGTTAGTTAAATTTTTAATACCTTGCTTGGTTTTAAAATGAAATTTCACCCAAAATCTTTCATTTTTATCATTAATCAAACTATAAGTGTGACTTCCAAAACCATGCATATAACGATAACTTGCAGGAATTCCCCTATCGCTCATTAAAATAGTAACTTGATGTAAGCTTTCAGGACAAAGGCTCCAAAAATCCCATGCAGCATTATTACTTCTTAAATGAGTTCTTGGATCTCTTTTTTGAGTATGGATAAAATCAGGAAATTTATACGCATCTCTTATAAAAAATGTCGGAGTATTATTACCTACTAAATCCCAATTTCCTTCTTTGGTATAAAATTTAATCGCAAAACCCCTTACATCTCTTTCAGCATCAGCTGCACCTGCTTCACCTGCAACGGTTGAAAATCTTATAAATAAAGGTGTATTTTCTCCAAGCTGTAAAACTTTTGCTTTAGTATATTGAGAAATATCTTTAGTAATTTTAAGTTCTCCATAAGCACCACTTCCTTTTGCATGTACTGTTCTTTCTGGAATTCTTTCTCTATTTTGATGAGCAAGTTTTTCAAGCAAAATATAATCTTGCATTAAAAGTGGACCTTTAGCACCCGCACTTAGTGAATTTTGATTATCAGCTATGATATTTCCAAAATCATTTGTTAGTTTTTTCATTGCGTCTCCTTTTTAAATAATAATTTTTATTATTTGATAAATTATATTCCTATATTATTAAAATAAAATTAAACGATAAAAATTATCATTATTTAAAAAATGATTATAAAATTCTTATTTTTAAAAAAATAATCTTTTTTTAAGCATAAATATTTTTATTTTGTAATAAAATTGTTAAAAAATAAGAATAAGCATTCTTATTTTAAATATTTTTACTACAAAATTAATAAAAAAGGAGAGCTTATGGATAAAGAAACAAGAACTTATTATATTAAATTAGTTAAATTTCTTGCAGAAGCCTTGGGTAGAAATTATGAAATAGTCTTGCACGATGTAAGCGAAGATGGAGCTAATATAGCAGAAATTGCTAATAACCATATTAGCAAAAGAACTATAAACTCACCTCTAACTGGTTTTGCCATTGAAATGATTAAAAATAAAATCTATTTAGAGCGTGATTACATAACACATTATAAAACTTCAGCTAAAAGCTCACAAGCAATGTCAGGCTCTACTTTTTTTATTAAAAAAGATGAAAAACTCGAAGGTTTGCTTTGCATTAATCATGATACCTCAGCGTTTAAAAAAATATCTGATGAAATTTTAAATCTTGGAAATATTTATGATAATGCTTATGAAAACCCTGAGCAAGAAAACAAAGAATATATTAAACTTGATTTAGAAGAAATTGTCGAAGATATTTCGGGTATGGATATAGAAAGTTTTAAAAATAAAAGCTTAAAACCAAAAGAAAAGCAAAAAATGATAGCTAGTTTATATGAAAAAGGTGTGTTTAATGTAAAAGGTGTTATTCCTAAGGTTGCTGAGCTTTTAGGTATTTCTGAGCCTAGTGTTTATAGACATTTACAAAAGATTAAATAATCATAATTTAAAAAAATTGTAATTTTTGATACAATAACACTTTAAATTTTATAAAAGGAAAAATATGGCTGATGATATGATGGATGAACAAGGCGAATCAAAGAAAAAAGGTGGCAATACTTTAGTAATTATTATCGTTGTATTTTTATTTGTATTTTTACTTGTGATTGTAGGAGCGATTGCTTATTTAATGTTTAGCGGTGGTTCTGAAGAAAATCCTGCTCCGCAAGCTGAAGAAAGCGCACAAGTTGCACAAGCTCCTAAAAAAACAAATGCAGTAGCAGCTAGAGGGAGTGACTATGCAAATATTGGGGTGATGTATCCTTTAGCACCTTTTACACTAAATTTATTAAGTGATGGTGGATCAAGATATGTAAAATGCACCATTCAACTTGAACAAAATGTTGAAACCCTAACCCCAGAACTTGATAAAAAAGTTGCTATTATTAGAGATATTATCATTAGAACTTTAACTTCAAAAACCTTTGAAGAAGTAAGCACCACAAAAGGCAAAGAAAGATTAAAAGATGAATTAACTGGTAAAATCAATGAGGTTTTAACTGATGGTTTTATCAAAAATATTTATTTTACTGACTTTGTAGTATCTTAATGATAGGCTGTGACATAGTTGTATGCTCTCGCATAGAAAAAATTTATGAAAGACATAAAACGCTTTTCTTGGATAAATTTTTATCCAAGCAAGAGCAAAGTTATATAAAAAATACCAACACTCTAGCAGGATTTTGGGCTATTAAAGAAGCTGCTTCTAAGGCTTTGGGGGTTGGAATTTCTAAAGAATGTTCTTTTTTTGACATCATCATCTCTAAAGATGATAAAAATGCCCCACATATTAGTTTTTCTCAAAAAGTCATGCAAGAATTTAAAATCAAATCAGCAAGTGTAAGCGTAGCACATGATGGGGGTTTTGCTATAGCAGTAGTAGCTATAGAAACTAAGCAAGGTTAAAACCTTGCTTACATATAAAGCCCACCGTTGACTTTTAAAATTTCTCCTGTGATATAAGAAGAATGATCGCTTAATAAAAACGCCACAGCTTGAGCTACCTCGCTTGCATCTGCAAAACGCTTTAAAGGGATATTATTAATATAATTTTGTTTTATTTCATCACTTAAAACTTCAGTCATATCACTTTTTATGAAACCTGGGGTAATGCAGTTATATCTTATATTTCTTGCTGCACCTTCTTTAGCAAAAGATTTTGTTAATGCTATCATACCGCCTTTACTAGCACTATAATTAGTTTGGCCTACATTTCCCATTTCTCCAACTATAGAAGCGATATTTACAACCGCGCCAAAACGCTTTTTACTCATAGTTTTTAACGCCTCTCTACAACCTAAAAAGCTTGAATTTAAATTAGCATTAATCACTGAATAAAAATCATCCATACTCATTCTAAGCGCTAGTTTATCATTAGTAATACCTGCATTATTAACTAAGTAACTAAGCTCACCATCACTTTCTACTATAGTTGCAATAGCACTGATAAATTCTTCTTCAACACTTGCATCAAATTTAATCACAGCTGCAGTGCCACCACTTTTTTCTATCTCTTCTTTTAACGCATCAGCAAGTTCAGGCTTACTTCTATAATTAATCCAAACTTTTAAACCATGACTTGCTAATTCTTTAGCTATTGCTGCACCTATACCTTTACTTGCACCTGTTATTAAAACATTTTTTCCACTAAATTTCATTGTTCTCCTTTAAATTAAAATAAAGCCTCATCCATTTCTTTTGGGATAGGTAAGTTTAAAATTTTAAGCACGCTTGGTGCTATATTACTAAGCCCCATGCCTTCCTTAAGCTTTTCTACTCCTTTAGCTTCCACAAAAGCAAAAACATCAAAAGTTGTGTGATTAGTGAGCATATTTTCTTTTTCATCCCTCATCGCTTCACAATTTCCATGATCTGAAGTAATAATGAAAGCGTAATCATGTTCTCTTGCTTTAGCAATAACCCTACCCAAACATTCATCCACACATTCAACCGCACTAACTGCAGCTTCAAAATCACCCGTATGTCCTACCATATCACCATTTGCAAAATTGACTACGATAAAATCCATACCATTTTCTATACCCTTAATCACTTCATCTGCGACTTCTTTAGCGCTCATTTGAGGTTTTTCATCGTATGTTTTTACCTTAGGACTTGGGATTAAAACTCTTGTTTCATTACACTCTAATTCTTCTTTTCCCCCATTAAAGAAAAAGGTTACATGAGCGTATTTTTCTGTCTCAGCTGTGTGAAGTTGGCTTAAATTTGCATTAGCTATCACAGAAGCTAAGGTATTATTTAATTCTTCTTTTTCAAACATCACAGGCAGTTTAAAACTCTCATCATACAAACTCATAGTAATAGCATTTTTTACAAGTACTTCTTTTGGAAATTCATTAAAACTTTCTTGGGTTAAAGAAGCAACTAATTGACGCATTCTATCATTTCTAAAATTGATAAAAATCACACCATCTTCAGCCTTAATTCCATCAAAGTTTTGACTAATAACTGGGCTTAAAAACTCATCTGTAATATTTTCACCATAGCTTTTTTGTATAAATTGCACAAAATCATCACACTTTGGTGCCTTAGCAAATAAAACATCATAATAAGACTTAACCCTATCATAGCGCTTATCTCTATCCATAGCATAAAATCTTCCTGATAAAGAAGCAAAATTAATCCCTTCTTTTTCACAAAATTCCTGTAAAGATTTTATAAATTCTAAACCTGAATTTGGAGGACAATCTCTACCATCACTAATTGCATGCGCAAAAACTTCTTTATTTTCTTGCTTACAAATTTTTAAAAGCGCATTAAAATGCGTATGCATAGAATGCACCCCACCATCACTATAAAGCCCTATAATATGCACTCTTTTGCATTTTTGTAATAACTCTTTTAAAGCCTTATTATCTTTTAAAGTATCATTTTCTATGGCTTTATTTATCTTAACTAAATTTTGATAGATTATGCGTCCACTACCTATACACATATGCCCTACTTCGCTATTACCCATTTGACCTTCAGGTAGGCCAACTGCCAAACCACTTGTTTTTATCAAAACATTAGGGGTATTTTCAAAAAGCTTATCATAAGTTGGCTTTTTAGCATGAAAAAAAGCATTATAGTTTGAATTTGTATTATGTCCTATACCATCTGTGATTATCAAAATACATTTTTGACTCATTTTTTACTCTTTTTTATAATTTATTTATGTGATTTTACTAAAATTATGCTTTTAAAAAACAAATACAAGGTTAAAATTTTGCTTTATCTTACAGAATATACAAATTATATGTTTTTTTCTTATATTAGCGTGCGTGCTGGTTTTGCATTTTTTATCGCTTTATTTTTGAGTTTGTATTTAATGCCAAAATTTATCAAATGGGCTCAAAATAAAAAAGCAAATCAACCTATTTATGAATACGCTCCACAATCACACCAAGCTAAATCTCACACCCCTACTATGGGTGGGCTTGTTTTTATCTTTGCTACTATCATAGCAAGTGTTTTAAGTGCTGATTTAAATAATAGTTTTGTAATTGTTGGATTATTATGTTTGGTATTATTTTGCACTATAGGTTTAGTGGATGATTTAGGGAAAATTTTAAAAAAAGACAATCACGCAGGACTAAGCCCAAAAATGAAACTTCTAGGACAATTTAGCGCTGCTTTTATCTGTGTTGGTTTATTGTATTTATTTGATATAAATACTGAATTTTATTTACCTTTTTACAAACATGCTATTTTTGATGGTGGTATGTTTATGTTGTTTTTATGGATTTTAGTCATTGTATCAAGCTCTAATGCTGTGAACTTAACCGATGGACTTGATGGGCTTGCAACTGTGCCTTCTATATTTTCTCTCTTAAGCCTTGGTGCTTTTTTGTATTTAAGCGGAAATGCTATTTATAGTTCTTATTTATTTTTACCTAAAATTCAAGGCCTAGGAGAACTTGTGGTAATAAGTGCAGCTTTAGTTGGTGCGCTTATGGGGTTTTTGTGGTATAACTGCTATCCTGCGCAAGTTTTTATGGGAGATAGTGGGAGTTTAAGCATAGGGGCATTTTTAGGCTATCTTGGTATAGTAAGTAAAAATGAAATTTTACTTTTGCTTATAGGTTTTGTATTTGTTTTAGAAACTATTTCAGTGATTTTACAAGTAGGAAGTTTTAAAATCTTTAATAAAAGAGTTTTTAAAATGGCACCCATTCATCATCATTTTGAAAAAATAGGTTGGGTGGAAAATAAAATCATCGTGCGTTTTTGGATGATAGCCTTACTTGCAAATATCATTGCATTAATTAGTATAAAGTTAAGATAATGAAAATTTCACTTTTTGGATACGGAAAAACAACCAAAGCTTTTGCGCAGCGTTTTGGAAATTGTGATATTTATGATGATCATTTTACAAGTATAAGTAAAGATGAATTTGGCAATACACTTTTACCACCTTGTAAATTTGATCCTTTAAAAAGTGACTTAGAAATTCCAAGCCCTGGTTTTCCAAGTGATCATTTTCTCATACAGCAAGCAAGAAATTTAAGCAGCGAGTATGATTTTTTTTACGATGGCATGCCAAAAAGCGTTTGGATAAGTGGAACAAATGGCAAAACCACCACCACTCAAATGACACACCATCTTTTAAAACACATCAATGCACAAATGGGAGCAAACATAGGAACTCCTTTAGCACAAATGGATACTAATGCTAAATTATGGATTTTAGAAAGTTCATCTTTTTCACTTTTTTACACCAAAATAGCTAAACCTGAAATTTATGCGCTTTTACCTATCACACCTGATCATCTTTCTTGGCATAAAAGCTTTGAAAATTATGAGCGAGCAAAGCTTAGCGTGCTTGAAAGAATGAATGAAAATGATGTGGTAATTTTACCTAAAAAATATGAGGCTTATCCAACCCATGCTTATGTTATAAGCTATGAAGATGAGCAAGATTTAGCTAAAAAAATGCAAATTGACTTAGAAAAAATTCATTTTAAAACTCCATTTTTACTTGATGCACTTATTGCCTTAAGTATAGAAAAAATCATACTAGATCGTTGTTCTTATGAGCTTTTAAACGAGTTTAAAATAGAAAAAAATAAACTTGAAGAAATATTTGATCATAAAAATAGACTTTGGGTAAATGATACTAAAGCGACTAATCTGGATGCTAGTTTAGCTGCTCTTAAACGCTATAAGGATAAAAAAATTCATCTTATCATAGGTGGGGATGATAAGGGAGTGGATTTAAGTGCTTTATTTGCTTTTATGAAAGAGCTTAATATAGAGCTTTATGCCATAGGAAAAAGCACTAATAAAATGCTTGAATACGCTAAAAATGCTAATTTAAAAGCACATTTTTGTGAGTTTTTACCTAAAGCAGTAGAAAAAATCAATCAAAATCTAACTAATGATGAAGTAGCCCTGCTAAGCCCTGCTTGTGCGAGCTTAGATCAGTTTAAATCCTATGAAGAAAGAGGGGAGCTTTTTAAAAAATGCATTCAAGAGCTAAACTAAATCTTTTTGAATGCAAAGTTTTAAAAACTCACATAAATTTATAAATTTCTTGCTTGGCTCTTTATTTTTATGATAAATCAAACAAAGCTCTCTTGAAATTCTAAAATTTTTTAATCTCACTTCAAATAGGCTTTTAGCTTCAAGTTCTTCTTTAACACTAAATTTAGGTAAAACTGCTAAAAAATCACCTTTTTTAACTAACTCTTTTATCATAGCAGTTGAGTTTAACTCATAGACTAAATTAAGCTTTACATCTTTAGGTAAAGCACTTAAAAATACTTCTTTTGCACCTGAACCTTGCTCACGACTTAACCATTTAAAATCCTTTAACTCATCTATAAAAAATTCTTTTTTGAAGTCATTTTTACTCACCACAATAAGCTCATCATCACAAATTTTAATCTTTTTTATATCCTTATCTTTGCAAATCCCTTCAATCAAACCTATATCGATTTCTTTATCTAAAATATCTTTGATGATATTTTGACTATTATCTAAAGACAAATTTAACTTGATATTTTCTGCCTTTTGATCCAAAAAAGATCCTAGTAAATAAGTGCCTACATTTTGACTAACTTTCATACTTATTTCATAGCTTTGATCATCTTGCATTGCTTTTTCAATGCGCTCAAATTCTAAAATTAAAGGTGTGATTTGTTTTAAAAAAACCTTTCCTTTTTCATTTAAACTTAAAAATTTAGCATTTCTATCAAAAAGCTTGGTGTTTAAACTTTTTTCAAGTTCAAATATAGCTAAAGACAAAGCAGATTGAGTTATATTTAATTCTTTAGCACAAGCTCTTAAATTTAAATTTCCACACAATGCTTGAAAATATTTTATTTGTTTAAAAGTCATAAGCAATCTATTGATAAATATTTTTAATCATTATATCAAATAAAATTAATTTTACTTATCATAAAAAAATCATTAAGATTACAAAAAACAAAAAAAGGAAAATTTCATGCATAAAAATATATATAAAAATAGAAAATTTGAAGCTTTTTTACTGCTTTTTACTCTTGCTTTTTGTGCTTTTGCTATTTCTGAGCTTAATTTTTTTAAAAATCTTGGAATTTCAGCTTTAATCATAGCCGTGATTTTAGGAGCTTTAATAGGAAATTTAGCTCATCAAAATGCAAATTTACTTAAAAAATCAGGAGTTTTAGGCATAGCAACAAAAGAAATTTTAAGACTTGGAATTATACTTTATGGCTTTAGAATTACTTTTAATGATTTAGAAAAAGTTGGATTAAATGGGATTTTACTAGCATTTTTAGTGGTGTTTTCTACCTTTTTTATAGGGCTTTTACTAGGAAAATTATTCAAACTTGATCTTAAAGAAAGCATACTTATAAGTAGTGGCTCAAGCATTTGTGGAGCAGCTGCTGTGATGGCTAGTGAGAGCGTTGTTAAAGGTGGCTCTGCTAAAGTTGGCGTGGCAATTTGTACTGTGGTTGTGTTTGGAACCTTAGGGATGTTTTTATATCCTTTGGCTTGGAATTTAGGTTGGTTTGATTTTTTTAATTTAAAGCAAATGGGGTATTTCGTGGGAGCAAGCTTGCATGAAGTTGCACATGCTGTTGCAGCAGGTGAAGCCGTGCAAGCAGGAGATGGCGCTGTCATAGAAAAAATGATGCGTGTTTTAATGCTAGTACCTTTTTTGATTTTTTTAAGTCTTTTTTCATTGAAATTTCTAAGCAAAAATAATGAAAAAATATCCATTAAAGCAAATATTCCTTATTTTGCTTTGTGGTTTTTATTTGCTTGTGGTATTAGCTCACTTGAAATATTAAATACAGATTTTGCACTTAGCTATATAAAACCAAGCATACAAACCATAGACACACTTTTGCTTTCTATGGCTATGGTAGCTTTAGGAGTGAATATCCATAAAAATATTTTAAAAAATGCAGGTTTTAAACCATTTTTGATGGCATTGTTGTTATTTGCATGGCTTATATTTTCAAATATTATTTTTGTAAAATTTCTCATGTGATCTCCTAGTTTTTTCTAGGAAATTATCTATTCTTAAATTCTCTTTTCAACTTCCTAATTTTAAACAGCAACTTGATATACCCCCCCCCATACCAAGTTTTGTTAGCTCTGAAAAAGAGTTCTCCTATTTTATAAATTAAACTATCTTTACCATTTACCATATCCTCTATTTCTTCAAGCTTACTTAACTTATCTGGAAAAAATATTTTATTTCTTGCATATAAAATTGCTTTTTTATTAGTATGATATTCTCTTCCACCGACTGATACTATATTATATTTCTCTCGCAATATATTCCATATACTTTGATCATGTCTATTTTCTTTGAAACATTTAAAATTCTGAAGTCGAGATGGACTATCATCTATAAAATTCCAATGTTGATAATATACATCCATCCATTCTTGTATGATCTTTATATTTTGAGTTGTTTTTTTTATACCAATAAAACCAGCTTCATAAGTAAATGAATTTAAAAATTTTTCGTTATTGTGCAATCCATAAAAAACCAAAGTATCCATTTTTTGCCACTCTTTTTCTATCCAAAAATCACTTTGTAATCCTACTATTTCATTTTTATTGATAAAATCTAAATCTTCTAACAGCTGCTTTCTTTTTTTTGGATTAAAAGTAAAACCTATATCTAAATATAAAAGAATGTCATTTTCTTGCATTTGCTCTAAAGTCATTAATATAACTTTGGGCTTCCAACACCAATACCCAAAACCTCTAGTGATTTTTTTATCTTTTGTATAAAACTTATCTTTAAAATAATTTTTAAAATCTAAAGGCAAACTAGCCTCTGTATGAATAATGATATCATCAAACACATTCATTGCTTCTGCTTGTAGTTTAAATCTATAAATTGAAGTCCCGAGTCTAGTATCAGCAAAACTACACAAGTATATATTATTTTTTGAATTATTTTCCATTGTTATGATCTTTTTTTTGTAAATTAGTTCTATTGAAATTATACTATATTTATTATAGTTTTTTGTATTTTATAATATGTTTCATTATGAAACATATTATAGTATTTTATATTTTTTTATTAATTTAATATTTATTTTTTACTACTTTATATTTAAATAGTATTATAATTGCGTTGAAAGAAAATAAATACCAAAAAAGGAGCTAACATGTTTACGCCTAAAACAAAATGTGAATTAGTTGCTCTTGTTAGAGAAGAGCTTATTGCCTTAGATGAAATCGATGTAAGCTTAATTACGGATATGTCTTATTTGTTCTACTATTCGACTAGGACTAACTTTGATGGTATAGAAAAGTGGAATGTATCAAATGTTAAAGATATGTCTTATATGTTTTATTGCTGCAAAAGCTTTAATCATGATATTTCTAAATGGAATGTTAGAAATGTTGAAAACATGGAAGGAATGTTTTTTGATTGTGAATCTTTTGATCAAGACTTATCTTCTTGGAATATGTCAAATGTTAAAGATACTAAGTATATGTTTTGCAATTGTCTTAAATTTAATCATAAAGTAGAAAATTGGGATGTGCATAATGCCATTACAATGGCACATATGTTTGAAAACTGCAAACAATTTGATCAAGATTTATCAAGATGGGATGTACACAATGCTAAAACAATGGCGTTTTTATTGCACAATTGTACTAATTTTCATCATGATGTTAAAAAATTAGATATTGACAAAAACTGCAATGTTCAAAAAATACTAGGACATGAAGAAATACAAAATAAATATGCTATAAAACATTAATCGCAAGGTAAGCTATTGCTTACCTGCTTGGTTAATCCAAAGCCCCATAGCAATCACAACAATAACCTGCCCTAAAAATCCTTGAAATACGCTAAATAATCTTAACAAAGAACTAACAGGTGTTACATCGCCAAAGCCTATCGTTAGCATAGTAACTCCACTAAAATAATAACAATCAACCAAACCTTTTATTCTATTTTGAATTTGAGGTTTTAACTCATCATTTAAAGACCAAAAATTATGAATTCCTCTTATAGGGGTTTGAAACTGCACTTCTATAACTTTTTCTTGTAAATCCGCAATATCTAGATTTTCATTTTTTTGAGTAGCAATTAACATTCTATTGTAATTATCTACATCACAAGAAAAATAATACAAATTCCCATACGCAAACCATATTAAAACATAAGCATATAAAATAATAAAAAATTTTTCTTTAATATTAATCTTACTACTAAAAGCAGCCCAAATACTAATAAGCAAAAAAACCATCAATGCCACAGCCACCATAATAGGAATAATATTTAAAATTAAAAATAAAATTTCAGAAGTAATTTTACCTGTTGCATAAATAGCAAGTTCATCAAATAAAAAACTACAAAACAAAGGCACCATAGCAAGCAAAGTCCAAACAAAAAGAAATTGTTTGGTACTTTTGTGATAAATGCTAATATAATGATTTAAAAGTCTATGGTGCAACATTAGCGAATCAGCAATAAAGGTTTTTTGGCCTTAGTTAAAATATCATTTGTCAAACTACCAAATAAAATACTTTTTAACCAGTGATGTGAATAAGCTCCCATAATCAATAAATCTATATCATTTTGCTCACCAAAATCAAATAAAGCCTGAGTAATCTCTCCATTTAAATGCTGAGTTTGCACATTTAAATTTGCTTCTTTAAAAATTTGACTTACTTGAGTTAATAACTCATAAGAAGCTTTTTCATCTTTAGATACATTTACTACATAACGTTTTGCTTCTTTAAAAATAGGTCTTTTAATGGCTTGTTCTATAGCCTTTTTAGCTAAATTACTCCCATCATAAGCCATCATCACACTTTTAATCTCTTTAAAAGCAGAATTTACAAGCAAAATAGGCACATTTAAAGCTCTTACTAATTCTTCTGTATGAATGCCTATTTTGTTTTTCTTACCTCCGCCTTTTAAACCTGCTATAGCTAATCTTATTTGATCATTATATTCTTTTAAAACTTCTTCTAAATCTCCATCTCTTTGTACACTAAAGCATTCTTTTACACCTTGTTCTTTTGCATAAGTGCAAAATTCTTCTAAAATTCTTTGCCCTTTTTTGCAAAGATTTTCATTTTTTTGGCTTTGCTCTTCTACTAAATCTTCAATCACGCACCCGCTAGCACCTATACCAAAACTACAAGCTAATTCAGCATTAGTAAAATTTGGTTCTATGGTATATAAAAACATTAAAGGTAAATCTAGCTTTTTAGCTAAATACACCCCATAATGCAAACTTTCCCTACAAGGCTCTAAAACATCCACACAAACTAGAATTTTTTCCATTTAATATCCTTTTGTAGTATTAATCTTGTGCTTTTTGCGCTATTAAAACACCTTCTATGATTTTTTTAATATCCCCATCTAAGATATTATCAACCTGCGAAAAAGCTTCATTTGAGCGTGTGTCTTTGACTTGTTGATAAGGAAAAAGCACATAAGAGCGGATTTGATGCCCCCAACCTATCTCACTTTTTTCGCTTGAATTTGCTTCATCTTGTTGTTTCATAAGCTCAAGCTCATAAAGGCGTGATTTTAACATTTTAAAAGCAGTGGCTTTGTTTTTATGTTGGCTTCTATCGTTTTGACATTGCACTACTATACCACTTGGCATATGAGTTATGCGCACTGCTGATTCAGTTTTATTAACATGCTGTCCACCTGCCCCGCTTGCTCTATAATAATCAATCCTTATATCTTTTTCTTCAATTTCTATTTCTATATCATCATCAAGTTCAGGCGAAACCATCACACTAGAAAAACTCGTATGACGGCGTCCTGCACTATCAAATGGAGAAGTTCTTACTAAACGATGAATGCCATTTTCAGCTTTTAAATACCCATAAGCATTTTCTCCTTTTACTAAAAAGCTAACATCTTTAAGTCCTGCTTCTTCGCCTTCTTGAAAGTCAAGTGTTTCCACTTTAAAACCTTCTCTTTCGCAAAATCTCAAATACATCCTATAAAGCATACTAGCCCAGTCATTACTCTCCGTTCCACCTGCTCCTGGATGAATGGAAACTATGGCGTTTTTACCATCATTTTCCCCGCTTAAAAGCATAGAAATTTCAAGATTTACGATAAGATCTTCTAGCTTATTTGCATCTTCAAATAAAGCTTCTATAGTATCTAAATCATTTTCACTATTTGCTAGATCAAAAAGCTCACTAGCGTCATTTAAAGCATTGAAAGCGTTCTCGTAGTTTTTTAATAAATTTGAAATTTTAGTTTTTTCTTTACCTATCACTCCTGCTTGTTTTACATCACTCCAAAAAGAAGGAGAATTTTCTAAATTTTCTATTTCTTTTAATCTTGCTTTTATCTCTTCAGGCTTGATGATAGAAGCGATATTTCCAACTTTATTTTTTAATTTTTTTAAAAGTTCGCTGTATTCGTAATTATCCATAAAAATTTTCTTTCTAATTTTGATATAATTTAATCTTATAATTTTAGCAAAAAAATAAAACATTTAAAGTGAGAAATATGTCAAAACTTTTTTTAATATCTTTAGGTTGTAATAAAAATTTAGTTGATAGTGAAATCATGCTTGGAAGATTAAGTGATTATGAAATTTGCGATGAGCCAAGCATAGCTGATGTTTTGATTGTAAACACCTGTGGCTTTATAGATAGTGCTAAAAAAGAAAGCATAAATGCGATTTTAGACTTACACGAGCAAAGAAAAAAAGATTCATTGTTAGTTGTAACAGGATGTTTAATGCAACGCTACCGCGAAGAATTAATCAAAGAACTACCTGAAGTTGATCTTTTTACCGGTGTGGGAGATTATGAAAAAATTGATGAAATGATACTTAAAAAAACTAATCTTTTTTCCAATTCTACTTACTTGCAAGATAAAAATACCAATCGTGTGATCACAGGATCAAATTATCACGCTTTTATTAAAATAGCTGAAGGGTGCAATCAAAAATGTTCATTTTGCGCTATACCAAGTTTTAAAGGCAAACTCAAATCAAGAAGCTTAGAAAGCATTGTAAATGAAGTAAAAGAACTTGTTAAAAAAGGCTATAAAGACTTTTCTTTTATCGCTCAAGATACAAGTTCGTATTTGTTTGATCAAGGTCAAAAAGATGGACTTTTAAAGCTTATTGAGGTTATAGAAAATATCCAAGGTGTAAAGGCTGCTAGAATTTTATATCTATATCCAACAAGCATTAGTAAAGAAGTGATAGAAAAAATTATTCAATCAAAAGTTTTTGTAAATTATTTTGACATGCCTTTACAACACATCAGTGATAATATGCTTAAAATCATGAAACGCGGAGCTAATAAAGCTAAATTAATCGAGCTTTTAAATTTAATGAAACAAGCTCCAAATTCGTTTTTACGCACAGGTTTTATCGTGGGTCACCCAGGAGAGAGTGATGAGGACTTTGAAGAATTATGCACTTTTATAAAAGAATTTGGTTTTGATAGAATTAGTGTTTTTGCTTATTCTAAAGAAGAAGATACTGCAGCTTTTGAAATGGAGCAAATTCCTAGTAAAATCATCAATGCAAGATTAAAAGTGATAGAAAAAATTGTTGATGAATGCATAGAAAAAAGCTTTAATCAACAAATTGGTAAAAAAATCTTAGCATTTTGTGAAGGTCAAAGCTCTGAGGGAGAATTTTTCATCGGTGCAAAAGATTTGCGTTGGGATAGAGATATAGATGGAGAAATTCTCATCAATGAAAGTGATTGTGGCGATTTAGAAATGGGTGAGCTTTATGAGTGTGAAATCACACAGAGTTTAGATAAAAAACTCATTGCAAAAGCCCTAAGAAAGCTTGATGATTGATAGTAAATATTTAAATCATTTAAAGCAAGGGAGAAATCTTTTAGCGTTTTCTCATGGAAGTGATTCTAGTGCTTTATTTTTCATGCTTTTAGAAAAAAATATAGATTTTGATCTTGCTTTTATAAACTACAAAACTCGCAAAAATAGCGATAAAGAAGAGCAAAGTGCTAAAGAATTAGCCAAGCGTTTTCATAAAAAAATTTATATCAAAACCGCACCCAAGATAACAAAAAATTTCGAAGCCCATGCAAGAGCTTTGCGTTATGAGTTTTTTGAAGAACTTTGCAAAAATCACTCTTATGATAATCTTTTACTAGCTCATCATTTAAATGATAAACTAGAATGGTTTTTAATGCAATTTTCTAAAGGTGCAGGGCTTAGAGAATTACTTGGTTTTAAAGATATTGAAAAAAGAAAATATTTTACCATCATAAGACCCTTGCTTGAAATTCCAAAAGAAGAAATTTCAAACTACCTAAAAGAAAATAATATCAGCTATTTTCATGATGAGAGCAATGATGATGAAAAATATTTTAGAAATTTCATACGCAAAAATTTTGCTAATGAGTTTTTAAAGCTTTATCCAAATGGAGTAAAAAAGAGCTTTAAATACCTAGAAAAAGACTTAAAAGAAGAAAATATTTGTGAATTTAAAAATATTTACATTACTCATAAAGATGAAAGTTTAATCGCAAAATGTTTTAAAAAACTTGGAGTACTTTTAAGTGCCAAACAAAGACAAGAAGCTTTAAAAGGCGATGGAGTAATTTCGCATAAAATAGGCATTGTTTACATACAAGAAAAAGTTTTGATTTTTCCTTTTGTAAGTTGTGAGAAAATGCCAAAAGAATTTAAAGAAATTTATAGAAAAGCAAAAATCCCTAAACTCTTAAGAGCATATTTATACACAAAAAATATTGATATAAAAGAGCTTATGCAAGCTCTTTTATGATTTCTTCAAAAAGTTCTTTTACTCTTGTTTCTAAAAAGTCTTTAAATTCAGCACTTGTAGCTTCAGCACGCATGATAAGATATGGACTTGTATTAGAAGCACGCAAAAGAGCCCAGCCTTCTTTAAAGGTGATTCTAACTCCGTCAATTTCATTACAATCAAGCACATTTTCAAAAGCGTTCGCTTTTACTTTTTCTTTAAATTTTTCTATGATTTGAAATTTATTTTCCTCACTAACCTTAAGCTTAATCTCTTCACTTGCATAAAGTTTTGGTAATTCTTTAACTAATTTTTCTATATCAAAACCATTTACTAAAAGCTCTAAGGTTCTTAAAAATGCATAAATTCCATCATCATAACCAAAATATCT
This sequence comes from Campylobacter sp. RKI_CA19_01121, assembly GCF_025771295.1. NCBI lineage: Bacteria > Pseudomonadati > Campylobacterota > Epsilonproteobacteria > Campylobacterales > Campylobacteraceae > Campylobacter > Campylobacter sp. RKI_CA19_01121. Next base: position 80,929 of record NZ_JAKMQA010000005.1, on the reverse strand, counting down.
ATCCTTAAAGAAAATATGCCCACTAAGCTCTGCTGCTATGTCGATATTTTGCTCTTTCATCATTTTTTTAATGTTAGAATGCCCGGTCTTACCCATCATGATAAAGCCAAATTTAGCCACCTCATCGAAAAGATTTTTAGAACATTTTACTTCACCTAAAACCCTAGGATTTTTTATATTTTTAGCAAATAAATAGCAAAGCTCATCGCCCTTAAATACATAATCTTTACTTGCTACTACTAAACGATCCCCATCTCCATCAAAAGCAAAGCCCATTTTTGCGTTTTCATTTTCTTTTAGCGCAACTTGCAATGCGTGTAAATTTTCAAGCTCTGTTGGATCGGGCGCGTGATTTGGGAAATTTCCATCAGGATTTTCAAATAAAATTTGTGCATTAAGATTTAATTTTTCCACCAAAGGCTTTATAATCACTCCAGTAGCTCCATTTGCACAATCAATAATGATTTTTTCTTTATAATCTTTAAGATGTGAAAAATGCTTAACTAAAAAGTCTATATATAAGCTTTTAACATCATAATTTTCATATCTTAAATCATCATTGATTTCAAGTTCTAAATACTCTTGCACTTTTAAAGAAAGCTTTTTCAAATCAGCACCAAAAAAACTTTCTTTGTTAATCGTGATTTTAAAGCCATTGTATTCTTTTGGATTATGCGAGCCTGTTATCATGATATTTGCATCAAAAATATCATCAAAAAATAAGCTAAAATAACCCATAGGAGTTGGCGCTAAGCCTATATTAAAAACTTGCATATTAGCTTTATTTAAACCGCTAATTAAATAGTTAAAAAGTTCATTTGCACTATATCTTGCATCATAGCCCACACTTACTTTCTCACAACCTCTTGATTTCATTTCTAAACCCAAAGCATAACCTATAGCTTTTACACTTTTTTCATTTAACTCACTTGGGTAAAGCCCTCTTATATCATACTCTCTAAAAATCAAATCTAACATTTCAATCCTTTTGTCTTCTAAGTTCTAATTTTGCTTGTTTTAAACTTTCTTCTATGTTTTCATTTTTACTTGATAAACAAAGTTTAATTTCTAATTTTGCATTTTGCTCTTTCAATTCAAAACTATATTTTTGCATAAAATTTTCAAGCATTTGAAGCTTACTTTGTACAAAGGCCATGTTTTCATTTTCAAATACAATGATAAAATAATCCTTATCATCTTTAAAAACTCTAGCGTGTAAAGCTTTTTTTAAAATCCTAGCAAACTCATACATTACAAACTCACCCATTTTTGAGCCTTTTTGATGATAAATTTCATTGATATTTTTTACTTCAATCAAGGCTAAATGAAAATTTTCAAGTCCTTGAGCATATCTTCTTAAGGCTTTTAAATTTGGCAAATTGGTTAAAGTGTCAAAAAAGGCTATTTTATAAGCTTTATATGCTAAAAATCCTATCAACACTAAAGAAGCAAATTCATAATAACCCAAATCAACACTATTGTAAAATAAAAACTGCACACTCAAGCCCATATAAGCAAGTAAGAAATGAAAATCATTGTTTTTAAAATACGAAAATAATAAAAATATCATTCCCGCCAAAAACACACAAAAACTTAACTCACTAATAGGCTTAAAAAATTGCGTTGAGAGACCAAAAATCTCACTTGTAATGCTTGCATTAAAATTAGTACTTGTGCTAAGTATTAACGCTACAAAACCCATAAAGACTAAATATGCAAATTTAATGAGATTAATTCTTTCAAACACAAGCTTACTATCTTGTAAAAATACAAAAAGCACAAAAGAAAAAGGTAAAAACACCGAGATAAACAAATGCGCTTGATACTCACTTGCTACTAAAGATAAAGCTCTAGCACATAAAATCAACAAAAGTAAGAAAAAAATCTTATTTTGCTTAAAAAAATAAGCTAAAAATAAAGCTAAGATATTAAAAACCAAAGTCATACTAGGCAATGTTTTTAACAATAAATACGAAAAATCCAAAATAATAAACCTTTTTTTGTTAAAATTATAGCAAAAATATTTTAAGGATATTAATGGTAGAAGTAAAAAATCTCACTATGCGTTTTGCGAACCAGCTTTTATTTGAAGATGTAAATTTAAAATTAAACCGTGGTGAAAGATATGGACTTATAGGCGCAAATGGTGCAGGAAAATCAACCTTTTTAAAAATTCTCTCAGGCGAAATAGAATCAAGCAGTGGAGAAATTTGCATAGATCCAAATTTAAAAATCGCAGTGTTAGGACAAGATCAATTTGCTTTTGAAAACTACACTATTAAAGATGCGGTAATGTGTGCAAATAAAAGATTATACGATGCACTAAAAGAAAAAGAAAAACTTTATATGAGCGAAGAATTTACCGATGAAATTAATGATAGATTAAGCGAGCTTGAAATCATAACAGCAGAAGAAGATCCAAACTATGATTGTGAGCTTAGATGTGAAAAAATTCTTAGCTCTTTAAATATTAAAGATTTTAATGCTCTCATGAGTACTTTACAAAGTGCGGATAAATTTAAAGTTTTATTAGCTCAAGTATTGTTTTTAGGTGCTGATGTATTATTTTTAGATGAGCCTACAAACAACCTTGATTTAGAAGCTATTTCTTGGCTTGAAAATGAACTTTTAAGACATGAGGGAACTTTAGTAGTAATTAGCCATGATAGACATTTTTTAAATAAAGTTTGTACAAGAATTTTAGATGTGGATTTTAAACAAATACGCGATTTTGCTGGAAATTATGATGATTGGTACATGGCCTCAACCTTACTTGCCAAACAAGCCGAACTCAAACGAGATAAAACTTTAAAAGAAAGAGAAGAATTAGAAAATTTCATACGTCGTTTTAGCGCTAATGCTTCAAAAGCTAAGCAAGCTACAAGTAGGGCTAAAGCTTTAGAAAAACTTGAACTAGAAGAGATTAAAACTTCAAGCAGGCGTGATCCTAGCATAGTTTTTAGAACAAATAGAGAAATAGGAAATGAAGTTTTAGAATTAAAAGGTATTAGCAAGGCTTATGATAAAACTTTATTTGAAAATTTAGAATTAAAATTAGAAAAAGGTGATAAAATAGCCCTAATTGGCGCAAATGGTGTTGGAAAAAGCACTTTAGCTAAAATCATCGCATCAAAATTAGAACCTGATAGTGGTCATATTCACCTTGGTGCTACCATAGAAATGGGATATTTTTCACAAGATACAACCAATTTAATCAATGAAGATTTGAAACTTTATGAATGGCTAATGAGTGAAAAATTCAAAGATTTGGATGAAATTCGCAAATGTCTTGGTAGAATGCTCTTTAGCGGAAGCGATCAAGAAAAAATGGCTTCTAGTTTAAGTGGAGGTGAAAAGCACCGCTTAATGCTTTCAAAATTAATGTTAGAGCGTGGAAATTTCTTACTTTTAGATGAACCGGATAATCATTTAGATCTTGAAAGTATCATTGCATTAGGTGAAGCCTTGTATAATTTCAAAGGTTGTGTGATATGTATAAGCCACGATAGAGAGCTAATTAGCGCTTTTGCTAATCGTATATGGTTTTTAGAAGATGGAAAACTAATAGACTTTAAAGGAAGTTATGACGAATTTTTAGGAGGTTTAGAATGAATTCGTTTAAGATAAAATATGCAGCTGGTTTTGGACATTTTACTCAAAATCACAGAGGTTTTGGCCCAACTATTTATGTAGAAGAAAGTATTGATTTTCAAAGCGAAAAAGATTATTTTGACTATGTTGAATTTTATGAAAAATTCAGCAAAGAAGATGATACTTATTTTCACATTTCATTCTTAGAAGATCGCCCTTTAACTTCTCAAGAATTAGAAAGTAGAAATGCTTATAGAAAACTAAGAGATGAGCGCTGCAATAAAGCTAGAGAAGAGTTTATCAAAAACAATGAAATAGAAGCTGAATACTACCCGACTCATGGCGATTAAGGAATGATTTTTGCTTGTTTTTTCCTTGTAATATTTTGAAAGGAGAAAACATGCAAGTTAACCATGATAATTTATCGGTTAAAGAGTATGGATATGGTCAAAGTAGTGCTTATAAAAGCACTCAAGGAGCTAATGAAGACTTTATGTCTTTACTTAGTCAAAATAATAGTGAAAATTTAAACGAGCAAAGTATAAAACTTGATGAGCTTTTTTCAAAAGCTATGAGTCAAGATCAATTTAGCACAGGAATTTTTAGCTCAAATATGTCAAATATTTATAATTATCGTTTTAGAGGACAAAACGAAACTCCTATGCAAGCTAATATAGAAGAAAAACAAGAGCTGCAAAAAGATATGGTAAAAGATCTTTTAAGTTCTTTATAAAAATGAAGTAAGCAAACGCTTACTTCCAAACAAGTCCGCTAAATTCGAACTCTTTTGCAAATTTTTTAAATTCCTCCTCTTCTTTTACATTAACACTTAAAACCAGTTCAACATTTTCTTGAAATTTTTTTTCAAATGAAATGTTATTTTTATTTAAAAAATGCTCAAATCTTGCATAAAGATGAAAAGGAATGTTTAAATTTAAAATATTTTTAGCTTCAAATTCTAAAAGCGTTGCATTTAAAATAGCTTCATTTGTGGCTTCACTATAAGCTCTTACAAGACCACCTGTACCAAGTTTAATCCCTCCAAAATAACGCACCACAATCACCGCACAATTAACAAGCAAAGCCCCTCTTAAAACATTCAAACAAGGCATTGCAGAAGTTCCTTTTGGCTCACCATCATCGCTTTTATCTTCTATGATTTGATCAAATTCATTTAAATACCGATAAGCATATACAAAATGCACGGCTTTTAAATGCTCATTTCTTAGCTTTTGCATTAAAGTTTGAAAATTTTCAAAAGGACATAAAAAAGACAAAAAAGTTGATTTTTTGATTTCTATTTTTGCTTGATAAATTTGATCAATGGTTTTCATTTTTTCCTTAAATTAGTTATAATATTTAAATAAAATTATAATCAAAACAACTTATAAAAATTTAAGGATAAACTATGCTTCAAACTTGTATTTTTCCTGCAGCAGGTTATGGTACTAGATTTTTACCTGCTACAAAAACCCTACCTAAAGAAATGCTACCAATTTTGACAAAACCTTTAATTCACTATGGTGTGGATGAAGCTTTAGAAGCTGGTATGGAAACTATGGGTTTTGTTACAGGGCGTGGAAAAAGAGCTTTGGAGGATTATTTTGATATTTCTTATGAACTTGAACACCAAATCGCAGGCACTAAAAAAGAATATCTTTTAAGTGAAATAAGAACACTCATAGATCGTTGTACCTTTACTTTTACAAGACAAAATGAAATGAGAGGCTTAGGAGATGCGGTTTTAAAAGCAAAGCCTTTAGTGCAAGATGAAGCTTTTGGGGTAATTTTAGCAGATGATTTATGCGTAAATGAAGATGGGGTAAATGTCTTAGCTCAAATGGTAAAAATTTATGAAAAATACCGCTGCTCTGTTATAGCTGTGATGGAAGTTGAAGCTGATCAAGTTTCAAACTATGGGGTTATAGCAGGAAATGCTGTGGAAGAGGATTTGATCATGGTAAATTCTATGGTAGAAAAACCTGATCCAAAAGATGCTCCAAGCAACTTAGCTATCATAGGAAGATACATTCTAACGCCTGATATTTTTGGCATTTTAGAAAATACTAAAGCAGGTAAAAACGGAGAAATTCAACTAACTGATGCATTACTTTCACAAGCAACTAATAATATGGTTTTAGCTTATAAATTTAAAGGAAAAAGGTTTGATTGTGGAAGCGTAGAAGGCTTTGTTGAGGCGACAAATTATTTTTATGAGAAAAGTAAAAATGCTAAATAATACTTTATTTTTTAAAACCCAAGATTTTAAAAAAATTACCGCTTATGCAAATAGAATGAATGATGAGTTAGAAAGTGGCGATATAGGGTATTATCATTTAGTAGATACAAGCTTTGATTTAATCAAAGAAAGTAAAGAATTTATCGCAACTAAAACTCATATAGAAAATATCGTTTTAGTAGGCATGGGTGGATCAAGTTGTGGGGTTAAAGCTTTAAAAGAGCTTTTATTTGATCAAATAGAAGAAAAAAAACTTTTTATTATTGACAATACTTCCTCGCATACTTTTACCCAAACTATGCAAAAAATAAATCCCCAAAAAACACTTTTCATCATAGCAAGCAAATCAGGCACAACTATAGAAGTGATTTCTTTATTTAAACTCATCATTGCTCATTTTGATTTTAAAAATGAAAATTTACACAAAAATTTTGTGTTTATTACTGATTTTGAGTCAAAACTTCACAAACTAGGAGAAGAATTAAATATAAAATGTTTTTTTATACCTAAAAATGTCGGTGGTAGATTTAGTGTTTTATCTGCTATTGGTATTGTTCCTTTGAGCTTTTGTGGGTATGATACTAAAGCCTTATTAGAAGGTGCAAAAGCTTGTTATGTGGATTTTTTTGAGAAAAAATGTGATCAAATTTTACAAAAGGCTTATCATTACTGCACACATAAAAGTGCGCATATTAATGTGCTTTTTTCTTATGGGGATGCTTTTAAAGGTTTTAATGAATGGTATATTCAACTAATTGCTGAAAGTCTAGGTAAAAAACAAGGATTTAAACGCATAGGTTTAACTCCTATTGCTTTAATTGGTGCTAGAGATCAGCATAGCTTTTTACAACTTATCATGGATGGACCTAAAGATAAAACTGTTACTTTTTTAAAAATCAAAGATAGTCAAAAATCTCCTAGCATCCCAAATATAAGCTTTAATCATTTACAAAATTGTGATTTTACTAATGAAGTTAATTTGCATGATCTTTTAAACGCGCAATGCGATGCAACCATGCATGCATTAATTGCTGAAAATTTAAGTGTTGATGTCATAGAACTTGAAAAATTAGATGCTTATCATTGTGGATATTTGATGTATTATTATGAGTTATTTACTTCTGCATGTGGCATTATGCTTGGAATTAATACTTATGATCAACCTGGTGTAGAGGTAGGAAAATTAATACTTAAAAATATGTTAAGTAAATAAATTTGCATTATTGTAAAAAAAGAGTATAATGAAAATATAATAATTACTAACATTAAAATTTATTATATAATAATTATTATTATTTAAGAATTTTATGTTATAATTTTAAAAATAAAAAAGGAGATAACATGTCAGTAACAAAACAATTATTACAATTACAAGCGGATGCTCATAGTTTATGGATTAAATTTCATAATTATCACTGGAATGTAAAAGGTTTACAGTTTTTCTCAATTCATGAATATACAGAAAAAGCTTATGAAGAAATGGCAGAACTTTTTGATGATTGCGCTGAGAGAGCTTTGCAACTAGGAGAAAAAGCTATCGTTTGCTCAAAAACATTACTAGAAAATGCAAAAGCACCTAAGGCTCAAAAAGATTGCTTTACTCCAGTAGAAGTTTTAGAACTTATTAGAGAAGATTATAAGTATCTTTTGGCTGAATTTAAAAAGCTAAATGAAGAAGCTGAAAAAGCAAGTGACACTACAACAGCAGCATTTGCTCAAGAAAATATTGCAAAATATGAAAAAGTTCTTTGGATGCTTAATTCAACTATCCAAAATACTTGCTCTATGTAAGAATTTATAATGTTTTTTGACTTACAAAGCTTTATTGCTTTAAGTCAAAAAACAAATTTAACTTCCCAAGAAAAACTACTCTTATTAAAACTTCATACTCATTTTGAAAAAAATATCGATTTATTGCAAAAATTATATGATTATAGTTTGGTAGCTTATTGTGCTAATGCATATTTAAATCAAAGCTTAAAAAAAGAAGGCTTGCAAAAACACAAAGCCATTATAAAAGCTTTAACTAATCCTTTTTATAAAAAAGAAAAAATCCCCGTAGGTGGTTTAAACAATGCATTTTTAGCTTTAAAATTTGTAAAAAATTATGAAATACTTGAACACATCAACGAAACACACCCTCAATCTAAAATGGGTTTTAGAGCTAGTTTTATTTATGATAATAAAAGAAAAAACTATATTTTAGCCTTTGCAGGGAGTGATTTAAATCCTTTGTGTTTTGATTTTAAAGATCTTTATAGTGATTTTTATTTTACTTAACAAAACTCCAAAAGGCCAGATTCAATCCATGCAGTATTTTTACAATCAACTTAAACAAAAATACACCATTGATAAAAAGCTCATCATCATAGGACATTCTTTAGGAGGATATCTAGCTCAAACTTTTGCAAGAACCTTTCCTAGCGCGGTAAAAGAAGTCTATGCCTTTCAAGCACCTGGTTTAAACCAAAACTTTCAAAATCATTCTTATATAAATTTTCATATAAATACCACCCATAATTTAAATTTCAAAACTTACAAATGGTGGAATTTTAATTTTGTGCAAAAGCTTTATAAAAAAGATAGCGAGGAGATTTTACTACATATAGGAAGCATTAAACATCACCCTAGCGTGTGTATTTATAAACTGCATGAATTATTTAAAATTCTTAACCCATAAGGGCTAAGAATTAATGTAAGTCTTCATTAAGTTTTACAGCCTTTTTATTAAAAGCTGCTATCATCACTCCACTTTGAGAATCTTGTCTAAAATGCAAACCATTTAATCCTGCTAATTCTAAACCTTTGTATATATCTTTATCAAATTTAAAATCAGGATTGATTTTTTGAAGTTCTTCTTTATTTTTTAAAGCAAATTTAGTCCCTTCTAAAACAGCAATACCTGCATCAACGATACAATTATCCCCTAAAGGAATTCCAGTAACCGAATTTGCACCCAAAAGACAAGCTTTACCGATGCTAATAGCATTACCACTTGTACCACTTAAAACACCAAGTATAGAAGCACCGCCTCCTACATCACTACCTTCACCCACAACAGCTGAAGAACTAATACGTCCTTCCACCATACAAGCTCCAGTTGTACCTGCATTAAAATTCACATAAGCAGCCCCTGGCATTATAGTAGTACCTGCAGCTAAAACCGCACCCATTCTTACTTTAGAACTTTCTAAAATTCTAGTATTATCTTCAGGAATAACATGAGCTAAAAATCTTGGAAATTTATCTACATAATCAATCCTTGGATACCTTCCACTCATTTTTAAATCAATCTCATTTTCTCTTAAAAAGTCCAAATCAATAGGCTTATTATCGCTCCATGCAACATTTGGTAAAATCCCAAAAGCACCTGTTAAATTTAAACTTCTCAAAGGCACTTTTTTATTGGAAAGCAAATAAAGTTTTAAATACACACTTTCTAAACTTTTTGGTGCCTCATCTTCAAAAATACAAACAAAAGAAAAAGCATTTTCTCTAAAATTTTCCTTTGCTGCTTTGATTGCTTCTATATTTTTATGGCCTTGCTCTTGCAAAAATGGCGCAAAACATTCAAGTGCAAAATCCAAATCTTCTTTAATTAAAGTAGCCACAAACTCACTTTCATTAAAATCAACATCAACCCCTCTTCTAAAAAAAGCTTCAAACATAACAGCTGCAGCAGCATAATTTTGCTCAAAATTAATCACACCAAAATTGGCTTGAAGTTTTTTACTAGGATCAACTTGACTTAGATCAAGCCTTGCTATAGCAAAAGCTTTAGGTTTTTTATAATTAATCCTTTGTTCGATTTGCTTGATTAAATTTAAAAATTCTTCTTTACTTTCTATTGGCATATTTTCTCCTTATTGCGAGCACGCACTTTTGCCATTCATTACAGGTTGAATAGCTGAATTATCTACTTTACCTTCTTGATTAACCTTTTCTATAAATTCCCAAATTTTTTCAGCAGCTTGCAAATATCTTTTTGAACTTACACTCTCAGGCATATAAAAACTTACAGGCTTACCACTATCTCCACCTTCTCTTACACTCATTTCGATAGGAATTTGAGCTAAAACTTCACATTTATAAGCTTTTGCCATTTCTTCTGTGGTGCCTTTACCAAAGATATCATATTCTTTGCCATTATCAGGGCATAAAAAGCCACTCATATTTTCTATAATACCTGCAACAGGAATGTGTAATTTTTCAAACATATCTAGCGCTCTTTTGCTATCATCTAAAGACACTACTTGAGGAGTACTTACACACACACCTGCACTCACTGGCACACTTTGAGCTAAGGTAATTTGCGCATCACCAGTTCCTGGAGGCATATCAAGCAATAATACATCAAGTTCAGGCCAAAGCACATCAGCTAAAAGTTGCTCAATTGCTTTCATAATCATAGAACCACGCCACATCAAACCTTTACCTTCTTCTATTAGCACACCCATACTCATCATATAAACCCCATGAGATAAAATAGGACGAATTTTTTGACCTACAATTTCAGGCTTGCTTTTACTCTCACCTAACATTCTTGGTATATTTGGCCCATAAATATCCGCATCTAAAAGCCCTACTCTTTTGCCCATTTTAGCTAAAGAAATCGCTAAATTTAAAGTTGTAGTACTTTTACCTACCCCACCTTTACCACTTGAAATCATAAGGAAATTTTTAATTTGTGGAGCGATATTTTTACCACTTCTTGAATTGCTTTTTTCTTCAGGAATTTTTGGTTGAATGATTTCTAAATTAAGCCTTAAATTTAAATCTTTTAAAGCATTTGCGATGTTTAGTCTAAGCTCTTGTGCGATTTGAGCATTAGCTGAAACAATTTCAACTACTATATGAGCTTGATTTTCGTTTGATTCAATTTTTTTTACAAAACCAAAACTAACTATATCTTTTTTAAAGCCTGGATATATAACTTGTTTTAGTCTTTCTTCGATTTTTTCCTTCAATTTTTCTCCTTATTATTTAAAATGATTAATTCTACTAACATAAATATAAATTTTGGCTTTTATGGTGTATAATATCGTAACATTAATAAGAAATTAAGGTGTAACAAATGTTAGATATTTCCTTGATTATGCTATCTGCTGGAGAATCATCAAGATTTAATGCTCCGGTAAAAAAGCAGTTTTTACGACTAGGTGAACAACCTTTATGGCTTTATGCTACTAAAAATTTAAGTTCTTTTTATCCTTTTAAACAAATAGTTGTTACTTCTGGTAATATTTCTTATATGAAAAAATTTGCCCCTGAATATAAATTTGTCCAAGGTGGTGCAACTAGAGCACAATCTTTACTCAATGCTTTAAGTATGGTTGAGAGTGAATATGTTTTAGTTAGTGATGTTGCAAGGGTTTTGATTTCTAAAAATCTTTTTAACAATATCATAGAAAATCATGACAAAGCTGATTGTATTACACCTATTTTAAAAGTAAGCGATACTACAATTTATGCTCAAGAAGCTATTGATAGAGATAAAATCAAACTCATACAAACCCCTCAACTTTCGCGCACAAGTATGCTAAAAAAAGCTTTAGAACAAAGCTCAAACTTCACCGATGATAGTACAGCTATACAAGCTATTGGTGGTAAAATTTGGTATGTACAAGGTGATGAGTTAGCTAAAAAAATTACCTTTAAAGAAGATTTGAAAAGCTTAAATTTACCAAAACCATCTTGGGATATTTTTAATGGAAATGGCTTTGATGTGCATGAATTTGGAGAGCAAAGAGCCTTGCTTTTAGGTGGAGTAAAAGTGCATGAAAATATGGGTTTAAAAGCTCATTCTGATGGAGATGTACTAGCTCATGCGCTAATTGATGCGCTTTTGGGCGCAGCAGGGCTTGGAGATATTGGCGAACTTTTCCCAGATAATGATATGCAGTATAAAAACGCTGATTCTATGCTTTTATTACAAAGCGCTTATACTTTAGTGCAAAATTATGGTTTTGAGCTTGTAAATGCTGATATTACCATCATAGCCCAAACACCTAAAATGAAAGATTTTAAAGAAGCTATTGCTTTTAATATAGCTAAAACATTAAAAACCACACCAAATAAAATCAATATCAAAGCTACCACTACAGAACATCTAGGTTTTGTAGGAAGGAAAGAAGGGATTGCTGTTTTAGCAAGTGTAATTTTAAAATATTTTGATTGGATGAAATTATGAAAGTTTTAATAGTAGAAAATGAATTTTATTTAGCCCAAAGCATAGGATCAAAGCTTAATTCTATAGGTTATGATTGTGATATTATCGCAAATGTTAATGAGCTGACTCATCATGATTATGAAATCATTTTGCTTTCTACTAGTATGGCTAATTTTGAACATATTATAGAAATTTTTAAGCATAAAATCATTATTTTACTCATATCTTACATAAGTTCAGATACTGTTTTAGCTCCTTTAAAATCTGGTGCTAGTGATTACATACAAAAACCTTTCATGATAGAAGAATTAATGCGCAAGATTAAGCATTTTCAAGAATTTAAAAAAATCACTATGCTAAATAGCACCTATCAAGCATATTTAAAACATAAATTTGAAACAGCAAAACTACCAACTTTTGATTATAAAAAATTCAAATTACCTTTGATTTTAAAAACTAATAATCAAATTTTTGCTGATCATTTTGTATTTAATTATACTAACGAACACAACATCGCAAATGTTTATATAGATCTTTCACACCAGCAAAATTTAGATAAAATTTTCAAAGACAATTCTTTGTATTATTTGGTTAATTTTCAAACCCTAAAACCTTTAGAAAAAGAAAAGGTGTTAAACCTTGCTTTAAAAAAGGCTGTTATTATACATACAAGTACGAATATTGAGCATAGCAATTTTCAAATTTTAGAGCTAGGTGAAGATGAAAAAAGTTTTGAAAGTAATGGAATTTTAACCATTGATGATTATGTTAAGCATATTATCATTAGTTATCAAAATATCTTTCCTGATACGGATTTATCCAAAAAATTAGGAATTTCAAGAAAATCTTTATGGGAAAAAAGGAAAAAATATGGCATTACAAAGAAAAAATAGCATTATAATCTCAGAAGAAGAATACGAAGTTTTATGTTTCATTAAAGAAGGAATTTTTGGTTCTTTTACAAAATTGATGAACGAACAAGAAAGAAATGAATTTTTAAAAAATGAAGCAATAAACGGATATAAATTTCCCTATGCCTTAACTTTTGCTCCACACAATGAAAACAAAAAAATCATAGAAAATGCCAAAGTTAAAGACAAAATAGATTTTGTATGCAATGATCAAATAGTAGGCCACATCATCTTAGAAAGTAAATTTAAAAACGATAAAAACATTAATGATATTTTTACACCTAATACATGCTTGATTGATGATTTTGGAGAAATTTGCATTAGCGGTGAATTTGAAATTTATCACAATCGTATCAAGGCTATAAAAGAAGATTTTGAAAAAATCAAAAAAAGATTAAACCCTTCTAATATCACTGCTATTGTTTCAAGTTTTGATCCTTTTCATAGAGCGCATGAAAGAATTTTAAGATGGGCTATAGAGCAATCTGATCTAGTAATTATTTTCCTTATAGAATCTTATGAAAGTAATGGTTTAAACCTAAAACTTAAAAAGCGTTGCTTTGATGTTTTTGCGCAAAATTATTTACCATCTTCTAGAGTTTTACTCATACCTTTACATAATATCAAAATTTTTGCCTCGCATTTAAATCCGGTGCTTGAGTGTGCTTTGGCTAAAAGTTTTGATTGTAATAAACTGTTTGTAGGACAAAATCACGCAGGGCTTGGAATGTATTTTAATCAAAACAGAGCCTTTACTGTACTTGATGATTTTGCAAAAGATTATAATATAGAAGTAACTATACTTCCTGAATTTGTATTTTGTGATGAGTGTAAAATGATAGTAAGCACCAAATCATGCCCACATGGAGCTCATCATCATATGAAATATCATGGCGATTCTTTAAAAAATTTACTCAGACTTGGTATCATTCCACCAGCAGTTTTTATAAGAAGAGAAATTTCTGCTTTGATTTTATCAGAGCTTTTTCCAAATCGTTTCCATAATAAACAAAATATCTATAGCAATCTTTTCCCTACGCACGGTATTTTAGAATATAGAGGCGATAAAGAATTTTATGAGCAACTTATAAAACTCCATCAAATGTCATATATGGTGTAATCATGCAAAAATTATTTTTAACTTTTTTTTATTCAGGTAGTGTTAATAAAGCTCCAGGAACTTTTGGTACAATAGCAGCGCTAATCCCTGCTTTTTTTATTTTAAGGTATTTGGGTATAGGAACTTTGATCTTACTTGCAATTTTGCTTTTTTTAATCTCTATAAAAATCATCGATCAATACGAAAAACAAACAGGTAAACATGATGATAAGCATATTGTAATAGATGAAGTTGTAGGAGTGTTCTTAGCTTTGGCAATTTGCGGGCAAAGTGTTTTTACTTTTTTACTTTCTTTTGTTTTATTTAGATTTTTTGATATCACAAAACCTTCTATCATAGGTAAAATTGACAAAAAAACCAAAGGCGGTTTGGGTGTAATGCTAGATGATGTTTTAGCAGGAATTTTCGCAGGATTATTTAGTGCTGTGATTTATGGAATTTTACTTAAATTTGATCTTTTATGGTTTGATATAAGTATTATGGAGATATTTTAATTTATATTTATTGTTCTATGTTTTTAAGATTTGCTATGTAGTTTTTCTAAAATATAGCTCAAAATAATTACAACTACAACTATGCAAAAGATTAATTTTATAAGTGCAGAAGCAATTACACCAAACAAAGAATCAAGTTTTGATATGTTTCCACCTGATTTATAATTGGCACTTTGAATAAAATCATTATAAATAAAAGAAAATAAGTCAATCTCGTAAATAAAATCCATATGATAAGTAAAAACAAAGAAGATCTCCATAATAATTCCAAACTGTTATAATTTATTTTTTATTTTTACATCTTTGTAGTTTCAACTTTGATAAATTTAATTTTTCAAGAGCTATTAACCTTTGTCTATTGTAAAATTTCTAACCTCATCTTGCATATTTATTATATCTCTTATAACACGATTATCTTCCTCTAATATTTTATTTCTATATTCGAAAGCATTATAACTATCAGATAGTCTTTCTTGCATTAAATCCATTGGAGACTTTATATTATTTCTAAGAATATTATTATGCACTCTGTCTAAGTCAATTTGCTCTTGTTGATCTAAATTTTGCATAGTAATTTTATATTCTAATATAGCTACTACATAATTATTTTGCTCATTATTGCAATTATCTGCATACATTACAGATAAAAATAACATAAAAATTACTATTCTCATTATATTTCCTTGTTATATATTCTCTTTTTCAAAGAATATTGCCTTATCTAGCACTTGAAAAAACGAATGATAAATTTCTGGATCTTCTACCAGAGTTGGAACTTGCATATTAGATCCATATTGAGCATTAGCTCTAATAGTTGATTTTTTATCTCCTTTTTCTCTTACAACCAATGTTATACGCATTGTTGCACCTTTTGATAATTTCGTTGCAGTAACTGCTCCTGTTTGTAAATCCGCTTTATCAATTACAAAACCAAGATCTTGTAATGCAGAAACACCAGCTTTTGCAACAATTTTTTTAGGATAATCATATTCTTTTGTTTGATATGTTCTAACTTGAAGCTGCTGAGTATTTTCAATAACCATTTGTCTAGAATTTGTACCACACCCAACAAAATACAAAGCCATTATAAATAATAATATTTTTTTCATAGTTCATTTGCCTCCAAAAACACTGATTTTGATAATTTTTCATAAAATTGTTGGTAAATTTCTGGTTCTCTTATACTTCCAACTTCATTAACAGAGCCCTCTTGATTTCTTACAATTCTTTGCATTGTAAACCTTACAAAAGTCTTTTTGATTTTATTATTTGTAGAGATAACTACGCTTGCCTTAATTTCTTGCGTATGATCTGACTGTTTTGAAGCAGCCATAGCTGCACCCGGAGATAAAAGCGCCAAGACAACAATCCCAGCTTGAGTAGAAACTTCTCTAGCATCTCTTGTTTTAGATGCACTTACTATTCCAAAATCTCTATTAATTTCATCTATATTAAATCCAAGATCTTGCAATGTTGCAATACTAGATGATAAAATTTTACTTGTATCAACAGTATTAAAACTTTTAGTCTGCAATTGCCTTTCTTGTGCTGTAGATGTTTCAATCTTCATCATCTCTTTAACACTGGTTGTTGCACAACCGCTAAAAATAAGTAAAAAAATAGGTATTATAAACTTCATATTTATACCTTAAAAACTTGAAGTGTGGTATGCCACATCTCTAACTTTTTGGTTATTATCAAATTTTATAATAACAGTTAAAGTTCGTTGCGTACTAACGTTACTACCACTATTTCCAGCAACTCCAGTCAAAATAATACTTATACCGCCAGATGAATTTTGATAAGCTCTTTGGGTACTAATCTTATCATATACCCAAACTTCTCTTCTTTGCTCATCAGTTGATATAATATTTGGAGATCCCATTATTTCTATGATTTCAGATGAGCTCATACCAATTTTTATATCTTTTTGAGCTTTTGCTACTGTTATTTTTTCATCTACTTGCGGATTATATAAAGTTTTATTGCATGCAGTGAATGATAAAGCAATAACGAAAAGAAATGAAACTTTACGCATTAAATCTCCTTTAATTTATCCTATAGGATATATTTAAAAAAATTATATCTTTGTAAAGTTTAATTTCATATTAATCCTATAGGATAAAAAATGGAAGAGGACTTTAGCAATTCTAGCGAAGAAGAAATTTTAAATTTTTATAAAAAAGTATCATCGAATATAAGAAATTTTAGAGAGAAAAAAGGAATTTCTCAGCTTGAGTTAGCCTTAGATATAGGTATAAAATCCGTTGCATTTTATTCAAATTGTGAGTGTAATCGATATGGTAAACATTTTAACTTAGAGCACTTATATAAAATTTCTAAAAGTTTAGAAATTCCATTAAAAGATTTATTAGAATAAATACTACAATGCCAAAGGGACTGCAACCCTTTAGCATTAATTTATAAATCCACTTGCAAGAACCAAATCTTTATCGTAAAATACTGCCATTTGTCCGCTAGCAAGCCCATAAACAGGCTCTTGTAAGATGATTTTTGCACTTTTATCTTCATTAATCAAAACTTTACATGGGGTTGATCTTGATCTATAGCGTATTTTTACTTCACAATCTAACTCTTTAGCATCGATAAATAAATTAATATTATCAAGATTAAATTCACTTATCCTAAGCTCTTCTTTTTTACCTACTATGATTTCATTTTTTTTAGGATCAATTTTTAATACAAAATGTGGTTCATGAGCCCCACGCACCTCAAAACCTCTTCTTTTACCTATGGTATAGTGCATATAACCTTCGTGTTTTCCTACTTCTTTACCACTACTATCTCTTACAATACCTGGAATTTTAGTATCCATAAACTGATCTAAAACTTGCACATAAGTATCTTCCACAAAACAAATCTCAGAACTTTCCTTTTGTGTTGCAAAAGATTTTAAAACATCGATTGTGGAAGCAAATTTTTTCACATCTTCTTTTTTCATCTCTCCAAGAGGAAAAATCAAATACCCTAAAGCCTCTTTATCTGCATTTGCTAGAAAATAGCTTTGATCCTTGCTCTCATCAACCGCAGTTTTAATCAAACCATTTTCTATCCTTGCATAATGACCTGTGGCTAATTTTTCACAACCTAAACTCTTAGCAAATTCTAAAAGCTTGCCAAGCTTGATAAAGCGATTACACAAAGCGCAAGGATTTGGCGTCTTTCCTTCTTTGTAGGTATTAACAAAAGGCATATAAACTTGATTTTTAAAATCTTCTTGTAAGTCTAAAATATGATATTTGATGTCTAAAAATTTAGCAACTTTTTCAACTTTTTGTATATTTTCTTCATGATAATTAGCTTTTCCATGAAGCTTCATATAACAACCTATGATCTCATGTCCTGCTTGTTTTAACTTATAAGCAGTTACAGTACTATCTACACCCCCACTCATCGCAACAAGAATTTTCATCTTTTTCCTTTATCATTCTTATAATTTCATCCAAATCATCACTTATACTATACTTTAACTCATCATTTTTAGATATAGTTCCAAGTCCTAGTAAAGAAGTTTTGATAAATTCATCAAGAGGTTGCCAAAATTTTTGCCCAACTAAAATAATAGGAACATCCTTTTTAAAACTAAGTTGTTTAAGAGTAAGAATTTCAAAAAATTCATCTAATGTTCCAAAGCCGCCTGGGAAAATCACAAAAGCTAGACTCTTTTGAATAAGAGCCATTTTGCGAATGGCTAAGCTCTTAAAAGTGATATTATACTCTAAAAAGTCATTTGCTTTTTGCTCAAATGGTAAATGTATATTAAATCCAAAAGATTTTAAGTGTAAAGCTTGACTTTGCATAGCCCCATAATTTGCAGCTTGCATAATACCACCGCCACCACCACTGATGATACTATAACCAAGATCTGCTAACTTTTGGGCTAATTTTGAAGCCAAAATACAATAGTCATTATCTTCTTTTAAACGCGCAGAACCAAAAAAAGTTATGCCTTTTTGAATTTTTTCTAATTCTTTAAGATAGGCAATATCTTCAATGACATATTCTTTCATCTTAGCTGTTCTAATCTTTCTTTTTTAGAGCCTATCTCAGTAATTTGCACTCCAAAGTTTCCATCTACGATAACTACTTCCCCGTAAGCGATTTTTTTATCACCTATTAAAATTTCTAAAGGATCATTTGCTAATTGATCAAGCTCGATAACCGAACCTATATCCATGGTTAAAACATCTTTTAAAAGCATTTTTTTACTACCTATACGCACTCTTATAGGTAAGCGTACATCCATAATCAAACCGATATTTCTTAGCTCTTCTACATTAGCCAAGGCTTTATGATCTTGTGTATGATCTTCATTTGTTGCTACAATTTCTTCTAAGTCAGTTTTGGTTAAAATCTTATAAATTTTTTCATCAAAAACCAAAGAAATTTTTTCTTCTAAATCAGCTATTTTTACATTGTATAAATATAGTTTATGAAAACCACCAAGTTCTAAACTATCTGCAACAAATTCACAATTTTCTAGACTAAACTCCATTTTTGGAATTTCTTTTTGTGCGCCTAAGGTTGTAGAAAACGCTGAGATGATATTTTGTATAGCTTCTTTAGCAGCGTCCATTTCATCTTCATTTAGCTCACTGTTTTTGGAGATTTCTTCTTCTCCCATCATCCACTCACCAATTGCACTCATTAAAACCGCACTGGCTAGGATTTTGATTTTCATTTCATTATTAACGCTAAAAGTAGCGCTAACTAATGGTGGAGTCATAGAATCTTGAGAATTTACATCATACTCATAATATTCGCTAAATTCAGCACTTTTTCCTGTTAAACCTTCTATTGTACTTACACATTCATTGACGAATATGCCTAAAAAATCATTGATCATCGTCTTCCTCTTCTAGTTCTTCATTATCATCATACGAATTTGCTTTTGCTCTTCTTTCATCTTCATATTTTTCAAGCATTTCTTTAATCTCATCTTTATCAGTTTTGATAAGTTCTAAGATTTTAATTGACTTTCTAAATCTATGAAGCCCCACTTGAGCTAAAAATACTTCTTTTTTATCAATAGCTACTATAGCTTTATCATCTGCACTTCTATCAAGCTTTAAAATATCTCCTTGTTTTAAATCTAAAAATTCATTTACATTGATAAAAGTCTTACCAAGCATAGCTTCATAAATTACCTCAGCACGACCGATCAAGGTTTTAAGTTCTTTATTTCTTGATTTTTTAGCCGAAGTTTCACCCATCATAATATCACGATTTGCCAAACGACTCAAAATACTTTCCAAATGCACAACCGGATAGCAAATATTAACCATACCACTTGAATTTCCGATGATAATTTCCATTACCACCATGATAATCATTTTGAGAAACAATTTGCACAACATTTGGGCTTGATTCTTTTGCTTCAACACTTGGATAAATTTCAGTAACATTCATCCAACTTTCTTTAAGCCTTTGCATAATAATACGCAAAATAGAATCAAGCAAATTAAGCTCGATTTCTGTAAGCTCTCTTAAGGTGTCAAAACTCTCTCCTTGACCACCTAAAAGTCTATCTATCATAGGAAAAGCAATACTTGGATTAATCTCTAAAACGCAGTTTCCATCTAAAGGTTTAATTGAAAAAACGTTAAAGCTTGTTGGCGAAGGCAAAGACATTAAAAACTCACCATAAGTCATTTGATCCACCGAGTGAAGTTTAATCTCAACTATACTTCTCATCATAGATGAAATTTGCGAAGCAAGATTTCTTGCTAATTTATCATGAATCCCTTTAATAGAACGAAGTTGTTCTTTAGAAACCCTGTTTGGACGCTTAAAATCATATACTACTATATCTCTTTTATCTTCTAGCTCTTCTAATTTCGAAGAAGCTGCACTTTCATCACTATCATCATCAACAACTTCTAATAGAGCATCAATTTCTTCTTGGGAAAGTATCTCAGCCATTAAACTAGCCTTTCTCGAATCTTCTTAAGCAAACGCTTATGAATTTGTGAAATTCTTGACTCGCTAATCTCTAAAATCTCTGCGATTTCTTTTAAATTTAATTCTTCATAATAATAAAGCTGTATTACAAGCTTTTCTCTTTCTTTAAATTCTTCTAAAACTGCATTGATTTTTTCTATTAATTCTTCTTTTTCTATTTGTTCTATGATATTGCTATCATTAAAGCAATTTAGCTGTTCATCCAAAGGCATTACAAGCGATATAGCATGAGCTGCTCTTGCTTCTTTTACCTTTTCTACTTCTAAATTTAGTCTTTGTGCTAAATATTCATCATCGGGTTCTTTTTCATTTTCTTGATAAAACTCATCTATAATAGCATCAATATCTTTGATGATTTTTCTATTGCTTCTACTCATTACATCAAGGCTTCTTAGATAATCAAGCATAGCTCCATTTACTCTTTTTCTTGCAAAACCCCAGAAATTATCATTTTGTTCTTTATCATAACGGCGTGAGAGTTTGATCATTTCCTCTACACCAATACTAATTAAATCATTTACATCAATACTTGCAGGCAAACGCTCTTTAAGCCTAAAAGCCATAGCTCTTAATGCTGGCATATAAGAGATGACTAAATCATCTTGTTCTTTTTTTAGCGTAGAAGCATAGGCATTATGCGGCTGCATGTTTTACTTTTCTTTTTGAAGAGCTTTCAAGCTTTTTAAGGTCTTCGCGCTCTTCTTGAAGTTTTTCAAGCAAGTAATCCATTTTCTTTTCTCTTGCGGCTAATTCTGCTATAAAACTATTGTTTTCATTTTCATATTTTTCTTTATTAAAGCTTCTACCGCTAATTTTATTAACATCTACAAAAATCATAATTACTATATGGATTAAAACATAAAATACAAAAGTAATCAAACAAGTATATACAACTATCTCTACTGCATCTTCTATATTAACTATGGTAAACATTAATCCTATAAAAAAACCACAAACAGTAAAAAAAGCAACAAAATTCTCTGGTCTCATCTTTTTCCCTCAATCTAAAAACGATCCAAAAGCTTTTTGAAAAAACTCATAATGCTTTTATCTCCCACATTATTAAGCACTTTTTGTTCCAACCTATATAAAAGCTTAGAAGCTATGGTTTTTAGCTCATCACTTGCATTAGTGTCATCATCACTAAATAAAGTTCTTTTTTTAATACTAGAACTAATATCTTTACTTTGACCTAAAAATCCTAAAAATTCTAAATTTAAATTATGCTTAATGTTAATATCTGCTACTTTTTTAATATTATCAAAAATTCTCAAAGCCTCATTTTCATTCCTAACTACATTAAACACCATTAATAAATTCTCTTTAGTTTTTGAAGTGGTTTTTATAGTAGCATAAGCATCGGTAATCGCAGCAGGATCAGGCACAGTGATGACAATAACCTCATCAGACATCTCTAAGAAATTTCCTATATTACCACCTATACCTGCTCCTGTATCAATGATTAAAAAATCTAAATCATCTAAAATACTTGTTTGATTTAAAAATCTCTCGTAAATATTTTTATCATTATATTTTAAAATTTCATCGCCACTTTCACCTGGGATAAGCCATAAATTTGGCTTTACTTCTATTAAAATATCTTCTAGCGAGCATTCACCCTTTAAAACATGTAAAAGGTTTTTTTCCACACGCACATTTAAAATCACATCTAAATTTGCAAGCCCTATATCTGCATCAAAAAGTCCTACTTTATAACCATTTTTAGCTAGGATGTTGCCCAAATTTGCGCTAAAAGTACTTTTTCCAACCCCACCTTTACCGCTAGTAACTGCGATAAAATGAGTATGTTTTACATTTGAGTTTTCATTTTTTACTAGATCTTTTAATTTTTCTGCTTGATTACTCATTTTCATCCCTTCTAAAACCTTCTAACACACAACGCACTAAAAAGTCACTATTAGCCACTTCTATATCATCAGGCACTTCTTGACCTATGGAAAAAAAGCTCATCGGAGTGCTAGTTTCATAAAGTAAAGAAAACACATTTCCAAATACTTTTGTTTCATCAAATTTTGTAATGATTAAGGTGTCTATATTTAAAAATGAAAAATTATTGTAAGTTTCTAATAAATCTTCATATTTTGTATTTGCTGAAAGCACTAAATTCACATCAATTTGTGCATTAGAATGCGATAAAAATTCTTTTGTTTTTTCAAGTTTTGCCTTATCATACTGTGAATTTCCAGTTGTATCTACTAAAATAACCTCACAAGTATTTAAACTTCTAATCGCATCATCTAAGTCATTTGGTTCTATACTATCAATAATAGGAAGCTTCATCATCTTAGCATATTGAAAAAGTTGCTCTACCGCACCTATTCTATACGTATCAAGAGTTATAATACCGGTTTTATAGCGTCTATCTCCATAAGCATAGCGAAAAGCAAGCTTTGCTAAAGTTGTAGTTTTACCCACTCCTGTTGGACCTACTAACATCATGATTTTTTGCTTTTTAATTTCACTTTCTAAACGACATGGAAGCATATTACGCAAAAGTGAGTAAAAATACCTTTGCACTGCTTCTTGATTTGCTTTCATAGTGCTTGGCATATTTTCAATAGTTGCTTTCATAATCGCTTCTAAATGCGCTTCTTGCATGCCACTTGCCTTAGCTTGCTTATAAATACTTGCAAACTCAGGTGGTATAGCTAATTCTTTGCGTAAATCTGCCTTATCATCCCACATCATATCCACAAGCAAATTCATTTTATCATTAAGCTTATTCATTTGCTTTTCAAAGGCTTCAATTTTTTTATCATAATTTGGATTTGGCATAGAAAAATCTTGATAGTTTGAAACCTTGCTAATTTCTGAACTAACTTGAGAAAGTTTGTTTTTTAAATTTAAAAAATTATCATCTTTTTTGCTTGTATTTAAATAAGGATTAATAGGTTTTTGCTTAGCTTTTGAAGAAAAATCAAGCACTACATCTTCTTCTTTTTTTTCATCTTCAAGTTTTGGTGCTTGAATTTTAGCCTCAGGAAAACTTGCTGTGTTTGGTTTTTTCTTTGGTGGCATAGGTAAATTATTTTGTTTTAAATGCTCTTCATAATCAGCTTCTTCAATCGCTACTATAACCTCGTATAAAGGTTTTTGATTGATAGTTTTTGGACGAATTTGCTTATTAGTTACTATCAAAGCTTTATCGCCATAATCTTGCTTAACCTTAGGTATAATCTCATCTGTGCTTTCAACTGTAAAAGTATGAATCAATTGTCCCATATTTTTCCTTATCTTAACAAGCCCAAAGGCAAAGTTACGCTAATTCTATCATTTACCCCCACATGAGGCACTGTGCAATACTCATCTTTACGCGCTTTTTTTGAAAAATACAACAAATCCAAATCAAGCGTTCTAGGAGCATTTTTAAAAGTTCTTTTTCTTTTGAATTTAAACTCATAAAAAAACAAAACTTTTAAAAGTGCTCTTGCATGCAAACTTGTACTTACAACCATCACTGCATTAGTAAAGTCTTTTTGCTCTTCAAAGCCAAAAGCTTTATTAATCAAAAATGGCGATGTTTGCAATACTTGCAAGCGTTTATCTTGCATTAAAAGCCTAAATAAACTCCGAAAGCGTTTTTTTTCATCTTCTATATTGCTTCCAAGTCCTATAATGGCTATGTATTTTCCTTTTTTATCTGCTTTTGAATAAAAAGGAAAAAAACGAATTTTTTCTAACCTTCTAGCTCCTTTAATCAGCAAATTATAACACCACTGCCTTTTCTTTATCAAGATAGACCATATCTTCTATCCTAATACCAAGTTTATCTTTGATATAAATTCCAGGTTCAATGGTAAATACCATACCTTCTTTTAGCTCATAATCACTTCTTGGGCTAATGTTTGGCAGCTCATGTATATCAAGTCCCACTCCATGTCCTAAACTATGAATAAATTCTTTTTCAAAACCTGCGTTTTTAATCACTTCTCTTGCGATAAAATCAAGCTCACTTGATCTCATACCAACGCGTGCTTTTTCTATAGCTTGAAGCTGAGCTTGCTTGACCACTTCATAAATTTGCATAATTTCTTTATCTTTAAAATTTGGCTTATTTTTATCAAAAACTATGCCATTTTCATCAAAACAAGCCGTTCTTGTGCGATCAGAACAATACCTTTGATAAACCACACCCGCATCAACTAATAACAAATCTCCATATTCTAAACATTTATCACTAGGTAAAGCATGTGCTTTAGCCGCATTTTCATTAATGGCCACAATAGGTGAAAAAGAAAGTCCTAAAGCACCTTTTTTTTGAAAAATTTCACATGCTTTAAAATGTAATTCTTTTTCACTTTTTCCATAACCTTCTTGGCTGATAAATTTAGCAAATTCTTTAAAGCATTCTTTGCCAAAATTTACAGCCTTTTGCAAAAGCTGTAATTCTTTAGCATTTTTTATAATGCGTTTATTTTTACTCATGTCTAATTTTTCTTCAAAAACGATATTTGCACTTTTACTAAGTTCTTTAAAATCAAAATAACTAAAGTCTTTTGGGTCAAAACACACCCTATCAATTTCTGCTTTTTCTAAAAGCTCTCTAACACTAGCAAAAAGATCTTGTGCTAAAACTACCTTAGCATTTTTTATCATTTCGCTAGCTTCAAAGCTATATCTTGCATCAGTGATGAAAAAAGCTTCATCTTCAAGTTTTAAAAACAAAGCATTATCACAAGAATAGCCACACTCATAAAAAAGTGCATTTTCGTTTTTTAAGATAAAATTCATTGATTTGCTTGTTGTGCTTTTGCTTGAGCTGCTTTATATGCATTGATTTGATCAAAAATTTGGAAAAGTCCCATTAAAGCCATATGATAACCAAAAGGACCAAAACCTACCACGCTACCTGCACAAACTGGTGCTATCATGCTTTTTTGTCTGAATTCTTCTCTTCTATAAGTATTGCTAATATGCACTTCAATCACAGGCATATTAATCGCTGCAATCGCATCGCGGATTGCTATAGAAGTGTGTGCATAAGCAGCTGCATTAATAATCACTCCATCTACACTACCTAAGCATTCTTGAATTTTATCAACTAGCTCACCTTCAAAATTGCTTTGAAAAAACTCAATCTCTACATTAGCTTGTTTTGCAGCTTGCTTCATTTGCTCATGGATGTCTTCCATTTTCATATTGCCATAAATATGAGTTTCTCTCACACCAAGCATATTGATGTTTGGTCCTTGTATCACCATAACTTTCATAATCTAACCTTTATTTAGTAAAATTTACTATATTATAGCATTTTAAAGCTAAATTTTAGCTACAATTTCCCTTTTTAAAGGAGGTAAAATGTTTATAATAGCACCCAAGATCATCTTAACTTGTGATGATGATTTTAATCTTTTAGAAGACAAAGCAGTTCTTTTTGATGATAATATTTTAGAAATTGATAGCTTAGAAAATTTACAAAAATCCCACCCACAAGCTAAGCTTATACCAACTCCAAAAGATACCTTACTTTTACCTGCTTTTATCAATCCACACACGCATTTAGAATTTAGTGCAAATAATGGAAATTTAGTCTTTGGGGACTTTTTAAAATGGCTTGATAGCATTTTTAATAACCGCGAGCAATTAAACGAAAAAGCCAAAGAAAAATTAATCTCACAAAATATTCATAAAATGCTAAAAAGTGGCACTGCTACCATAGGAGAAATTTCAAGCTTTGGGAGTGATTTAAGCCCTTGTGTCAATTCACAAGCTAGAGTGGTATTTTTCAATGAAATTTTAGGTTCAAATGAAAATTTTATCCAAGCTAAAAAAGAAGAATTTTTAAACCGTTATGAAAAAAGCATGAGTTTTAAAAGTTCTAAATTTATCCCTGCTATTTCAGTGCATGCGCCCTACTCAACCCACCCAGAACTTGCCAAATTTGCTATAAAACTTGCTAGAGAAAATAATCATTTACTAAGCACACATTTTCTTGAAAGTAATCATGAAAACAACTGGCTAAGGTTTAAAAAAGGTGGTTTTAAAAAGAGCTTGGCTAAATTTAGCAAAAATCCTATGCCATTTTACACCCCACAAAGCTTTTTAGAGCTTTTTAAAGACCAAAGGACTTTATTTACTCATTGTGTGTATTTTAAAGAATGGGATTTGCTAGATAAAAATTTACACTCGATCACGTATTGTGCTTTTTCAAACAGACTTTTGAGTAAAAACACTTTTAAATTAAAATCTGCTTTAAAAAATGGTGTTAATATCCATCTAGGAACCGATGGCTTAAGCTCAAATACTTCTTTAAGTATGCTTGATGAAATGAGAGCAAATTTACTTATACATGATGATTTAGAGTTAGAAAATTTTGCTAAAATATTGCTTTTAATGGCAACAAATAAAGCTGCAAAAGCTTTAAATTTAAACCTAGGGCAAATTCGAAAAGGCAAAATAGCTGATTTTAGTCTTTTTGCTTTACCAAATAGTGTAAATTTAAAACAACTTCCTTTGCAGTTTATCTTACAAAGCAAAGAAGTGTTAAAACTTTTTATAGAAGGAAAAGAATGCAAATTATAAAATCATTTTTTAAAGGAATTGGAAAAATCATTTCTTATATCAACACTTATTTTAAAACCTTTGTGTTTTTGTTTATCGTGTTTTTGATCCTTGCTCCAAGCGGGGATAATGCCAAACTTTCTAATGCGAACTTAGCTCAAATTAATCTTAAAGGTGAAATTAGCGATGCGAGTAATCTTTTAGAACAAATTTACAAAGTCAAAGATGATAAAGCTATAAAAGGGGTTTTGCTTTTTGTAGATAGCCCTGGTGGAGCTTTTGCACCAAGTATGGAAATAGCTTTAGCTATACAAGATCTTAAAGCTAAAAAGCCTGTGGTAGTGTATGCAGGTGGAACTATAGCAAGCGGAAGCTACTTAAGTGCGGTGGGAGCTGATATGATCATCGCTAATCCTGCTAGCTTTGTAGGATCTATCGGGGTAATCATGCAAGGCTTTGAAGTAAGCAATCTTGCGCAAAAACTTGGCATAAATGAGCAAACCATCAAAGCAGGAAGTTATAAAGAAGCAGGAACTTTCATGCGTAAATGGAGCGAAGATGAAAAAGACTTTTTACAAAATTTAGCTAATCAAAGCTATGAGCTTTTCACACAATTTGTCGCTAAAAATCGTAAATTAGACTTAAATCAAACAAACTCATGGGCTGATGCAAAAGTGTTTTTAGCAAACGAGGCTTTAAAATTAAAACTCATTGATAAAATAGGCAATTACGAGCAAGCCAAAAAAGAAGTAGAAAAACTAGCTAAAGTGCAAAACCCTATCTGGCAAAAAGAAGATGCCATAGATAAGTTTTTAAAACGTTTAGAAGAGCAAAGTGCTAGCTTTTTTGCTAACACTTTAGCGCAATTTTTCACACAAGTAAGCTCACAAAAAATCTACTAAGATTTAATAATCTCATAAAATCC
Organism: Campylobacter sp. RKI_CA19_01121; assembly: GCF_025771295.1. Taxonomy (NCBI): domain Bacteria; kingdom Pseudomonadati; phylum Campylobacterota; class Epsilonproteobacteria; order Campylobacterales; family Campylobacteraceae; genus Campylobacter; species Campylobacter sp. RKI_CA19_01121. The sequence continues at coordinate 52,976 of NZ_JAKMQA010000005.1, read as the reverse complement.
ATAAGTATCATTTTCTAAAAAGCCTTTATATAAAGGCTTTAGTTTTAAATCTAACTTAACATTTTCAAAGGTATTTAAATTTGAGCTTGAAAAAATCAAAAGCATATCTAACTCATCTTTAAAGGCTTTTAAAAAATTCTCCCCGCCCTCATACATGATGAGCTTTGCTTCACTAGGAATGCTTGTAAAAATTTCTCTTTCAGCTACGCTAAATAAAGGAATGTTTGGATCAAAACTTTCTAAATTTTGACGGCTTAGTATGCATAAATTTGGTGCTTTAGCCTGAACTAACCTTGCATCTAAAATAGGCCTATCATGCCTTATAGTTTCTCCACCTACTACAAGTAAATCAAGCTTTGAGCGTAATGCATGAGCATAGGTTCTACTTGCTTTAGAACTTACGATTTTACCATAAGCAGAGCCGTTTAAAGAAAGGGCTAGTTTAAAAAATTTAAAGCTTGACTTTTGCCATTTTAAAAAAGGTTTTAAAAGCTCTTTGGCTCTTTGCTCGCAAATTCCCATGTGAACTTTTATGCCTTGATCTTTTAAAAACTCTGCTCCACCACTTGCAAGCTTATGCTCATCCTTAGTAGCGATAAAAACTTCACTAAAACCAAGTGCGCTAAAAAGTTTCGCACAAGGTGGGGTTTTGCCCTGATGATTGCAAGGCTCTAAGCTCACATAAGCACTAGCGCCTTTTAACAACCCCTGATGATTTTGACAAATAAACTCATGCAAATCATTTGCATTTTGTGGTAAATCTAAATTTGGATTAAGTGCTTTTAAGGCTTTACTCACTGCCTCAAGTTCTGCATGAGCCTTGCCTGCTTCTTTGTGTGCTTCTATGCTTAAAATTTTGCCATTTTTATCTAAGATCACACAGCCTACGGCTGGATTGGGGTAGGTTAAAAGCTGATATTTCCAAGCTTCATCTATGGCTAAATTCATATAAAATTCGTGATTCATACTACCTTCTATCGTTTTACTTTTAAAAATATAACAAAATATATTAATCACTTATCAATAAATAATCAATATAATAAAATTAATATAATTAATTAGGAATAATATGATTTGGACTATCGTAGGAATAATGATATTCATACTTTTACTCTTAGCTTTTTGGAAATTATGGCTAGGTTTAGCTTTATTTATATTAATCCCAACACTCATAATTGGAGCAATCATAGGAATAGGGCTTTTAATATACTATAATATCGATGTTATTATGCTTGTCTTCTCTTTTATAATTGGTGCTATATTAATAATCGGAGCAATTCTTATAGGTATAGTATTTTTATATTATATTTACACGAAAATTTTATCTTTAAAAAATTATTACCCAAAAACAAAAGATGAGTTAAAAGAGTTGATTGAAGATGAAATTAATTTAAAAGATATAGATACCCGCTTTATCACAGATATGAGCGAATTATTTAAAAATTCTACAAGAAGTGATTTTAAAGGATTAAAATATTGGGATGTTTCAAATGTAAAAAACATGGCTTCAATGTTTGAAGGTTGTGAAAATTTTAATCAGGATTTATCGAATTGGGATATTTCTAAAGTAAAAAATATGGATTTTATGTTTGAAAATTGCGTTAATTTTAATCAAGACTTATCTAATTGGGATACAAGTAAAGTTGATTATATGCATAAAATGTTTAGAAACTGCCATAAACTTGACAAAAGCATTGCGCAAAAATGGAAACTAGATCAAGATTACTTGTTTTAAAAAGGCAAAGGTGCGAAAAATACCTTAAGCTTTACATGTTCATCGCAAGCTTTTAAAAAACCTTGCGCTAAAAACTTAATATCTTTAGTTTTTAACTTCTCTCTTAAATCAAAAGTTCTCTCACATAAAGGATAAATAAGATAAATTTCCTTTATCTCGTATTTATTTGCATAAGCAAACATTTGATATAAATCACTTTGTGATATACCATGTTTTTTCTCATCTTCGTTATCATCTGGAATTTTCCATTTGGTATCTAAGATCATTTTATTTTCTATATATAAATCAGGCTTTAACATAAAACATTTTTCATCATTTTTTGAGATTAAATACTTTCTACTACTTTGAGTTTTTATATTTTCACTAGGATTAGCAAGTTTAAACATATAAGCTACATAGTTTTCAAAAAGTTTTTCCATAGGAAAAAGCAAGGCAAAGGCCTCGTTTTTACCTTTATATGGAGCAAAGCTTTGATTTTGTAAAAATACCTTACACCAAGAAAGTATATTTTCATAATAATCAAAATGTCTTGAAATTTTAAAGCTAAAATCTTTTTCATAATTTTTAGAAAATTCTACCTCATCAAGCATTTGCATAGCTTTGATGATTTTAAATTTATTCAAGCTTGTTTTGGATTTTAAAAAATTTAATGTTGATTTTATCAAACGATTTGGCGCTATGTCTAAAACAAATTCATCACTACTTGTAAAAAATCTTTCTTTGTGTATTAAATTTGATTTTATATGCTCATTAAATAGTAATTTTCCTTTTAAAAAAGTTCTATTTTCCTCACTACTTACATAAGATTTCATCAAACCTTTTTTATACACACTATCAAATTCATCTAAAAACATCGTGATAAACACTTCAAACAAAGGCATTTTAGCAATTTTTAAAGATGAAATTTGAGATTTTTTAAAGGGAGAATTTTTTAAGGTTTTTAGCATGTTGATTAAAAGAATACTAGGATTAATCTCACAATCTTTTTTATAAAAATCATCATTTTTAGAGATATTTTCTAATTCGTAGTATTTTTTTAATTTTTCTTTATCGTATTTTGAATTAGTATCTTCTTTTGATTTTTCTTTACATTCACTTGATAGTTTATCTTCTTCTAATTTTTCCAAATTCATACATTTTGGCAAGATCTCCAAAACACCACTTTTAGTTTGTATAATGCCTACATAATTTTTAGCTTTTAAAGTATTTTTATTTTTAAAGCCTAGAAGACTTTCATTATTTTTTGCAAAGTCTTCTAGCTCTTTATAAAACATTTCAGCTTTTTCTTTTAAAATTTCTTTTAAATCTTCTTTAGAAAAGGTTTGGTATTCGATGATAGAAAAGGTGTTAATTGTTTTCATTATTCATATATTTTTTTAAAAGTATTTTCGTCCCATTTTTGGCTATCACTAAATTTATAAACAACATTACCACTTTCTATAAAATCTGTCATATTTTTCAAATAATCATTATTTGTATCTTGTTTTTCTAGCATACCATTTTCATTTAAAACCGCGTCAATCAATGCATAATCATTATAAAAATACTCTTGCAAAAGCGGAATGATTTTGTTTTGAAAAACTTTTTTTAATTTCCCTAAATTATCAATGCCTATAAAAAATGCATGTCCTATAGTCTTTTCTCTATCTAGCAAGTATTCTATACGCGTATTGATAGCTTTTAATAATTCTTGTAAATTAATACCTTCACAATCCATAGATAATTTGCTCACATCAGGCATCATCTCAATAAATTCAAATCTTCTTCGCAAAGCTGTATCAAGTGAAGTTATGCTTCTATCGGCTGTATTCATAGTGCCTATGATATAAACATTTTTAGGCACTCCAAATTCTTTGCCACTATAAGGCAAAATCACTTTTAACTCTTCTTTTGTGCCTATCCTTTTGCTAGGCTCTATCAAGGTTATAAGCTCACCAAAAATCTTACTTACATTACCACGATTAATTTCATCTATGATGATTATATAAGGTTTTAAAGAATTATCATTGTTTTTATTATTTTCAATCTTTGCAGTTAATTGTTTTTCATATGCTTTAAATTTTTTCACTAAATTAAAGTAATAAGTATGAGTTCTATCAACATAATCTCTATTAAATACCTTTTTAAACATTTCAGTAGCATTGTTAAATTCATCTTTGCATTTTAATAACTCCATAAATATAGATAAATTTAATTTAAAAATTCCATCGAATCTCTCTACGCCTTCACTATAAATCACAATTGTTTCATTATCAATTTCAACAACAAAGAAATTTCTACCCTTTGTTTTACTAATAGGCTCATTTGTTTCCAAAAGCCAATTTAAAAAATTTTCAACCTTTTCTTTTAATTCTATTTTTTTATTCAACTCATCTGCATTTAAGATACTATTCTCATAATTATCCAAAGCTTTTTCGCAAAGTTCTTTAAAAATTCCCTTTTCTATTTTATATTTTACTTCTTGAGAATTTTCCGCTGTTTTATTGATATCAGGCTTTATACCTTCTACAAATTCTTCATATCCATAGCTTTGATGAAAAGTAGTAAAAACTATTTGTCCGTTTTTAACATACTCATCAAATTTTACTTTTTTATCATCTCTATTTTCTAAATTTTCATTTAAAATCTCTAAAGCTTTATCTATAGTGTGATAAGTTTTCCCCGTTCCTGGAGGCCCATAAAGAATTTGATTTAAAGGTGGATTTTTCATATTTAATTCCTTATCCATTATTTCATTATTTAAAAATTGTCTTTCAAAATTGTATAAAAAAGTTCTATAATGCTTTAAAGCAACAGAATACATTTTATTTCCATTATTATTTTTTAATACAAATTTATTATTTTTATTTAATTTTTCTATATTTTGATCAAAATTATATAAATTGCAACTATATAAATTATCTTTCAAAAATTCATTAGATATATTTTCTACAGCTGAAGCATATTTTTTTATGCTAGAAGTATCTATATTTCTTTTACTTAAATATTCACAAAATAATTTTTTCATTTTTTTTATGTTTATTCCATACTCAACCCATAAAGGAATAGCTATATTTTCTATCATTTTGATTAATGATAAATTTTTATTTTCTAACAATTTCTCATAAATTTGATATATTTTTAATTTTTCTTTAAATTCATTCAAAGATATTAAGTCTAAAACATTTTTAGAAAAAATATTAACTATTTTTATATTATTTACATCTTGATAATGAAAAGCTATTTTCCATTTAGTAGCATCTCCAAAATCTATATTTTCTATAGTTTTAAAGTCATTATTTTTACTTGCTTGTATTATATCTACAATTGTTTGTTTTATTTTATCAAAAGCTTCATCTTGATTATTTCCATATTTAGATAACCAAGCATAATTGTCATTGTAAATTTTACCTTTTAAATTTTCTTTATCATCATTAAAATTTCTTTTATATATACCAAATTTAAAGCTAGAACCACCCCAAATACTTCCTATATCATCGAGTTTATTTTCTATCCAAAAAGTAAAATCATTTCTATCCGGATTATCCTTTTTGGTGCTAGTATACTCTTCAAGAGTCATATCTTTAACTTTTTCCAAAGTCCAAATTTTTTGAAATTCTAAAAAATTATTCTTTATATTTTTCTTTTGTTCTTCGTTTAAATTAATATTCATACTATTTCCTTTTAATCCACAACCGCAAATAACTTGCAATTTTTATAATATCTATAAAATCTTTCCCTATTTTTATTCATAGTTTTTAAATAATTAAAAACAGGTGAAGTCCATTTATAGCCTCGGCTTTTCGTATGAAATTCATCTATTAATTTATCATCTTGATAAACATACACACTCATGCCACCATTTTTTACAACTGCTTCTTTAAATTCATCTTCATCTTTTGGAAAATGATAATACACATTACCATTTTTATCTTTTTTGCTTATATTATAATCATATTTATTTTCAAGCATTATACGCCTTTTTGTTTTTGTATTTAAATTTAATTATATAAAAAATAAGTAAAAATTTAGAATTCTAAATTTTTACCATTGTATGAAGGTTTTAGCTTTTCTTATGTCGCTAAAATTTATAGTAGTTTTTTCTTGAGTTTCTAAATTTTCTAAAATGATATTTTCACCATCTACAGCGATGATTTTTGCTTCGATTTTTTCTTTTTCATTGGTTGTGATTTTTACAAGTTCGTTAATGCTTTTTGCAAAATGCTCGATTTTACTAAGTTTTCTTTCAAGCCCACAGCTTGATACTTCTAAAAAATACTCCCCACTCACAGGTGGCTCTACATCAAAAATAGGCGATAAAATCTCACTAAGCCTAGCACAATCATCAAGATTTACCCCACCTTCTTTTTGCACATAAATTCTATAAATCTTTCTACCATTTTCACTTACTAGCTCATCATCATAAAAGCTAAGCCCTGCTTCTTTACAAAGTGCTTCAAGATTCATTTTGTTCCTTTTTGATTTTTTCAAATAAAGCATCCATGTGGTTTTGATACTCTAATCTATCATCAAATTTAAAGTGAAAATTCGGACACCTATACCACCCTTGCTCACTCATGCAGTAATTTTGCAAAGCACGGGCGGCTTTTTTAAGTTGATTGAGTATGATTTCTTGCTCTTGGGTATTAAAAAACATTTTATCTAAATACACAAAAGCATCGTATCTGCCTTTTTTGCACTCTACATCCACTACGCACAAATTTTTTAAAGCTTCGTTGTCTAAATTTGCTAAAGCTTCTGGTATAAGTTCTTTTAAAATGCTTTCTGTGCGTAGCTTTTTGATTTCAGCTGGGTTCATAGGCTTACTTGTTCCTCAACTTCTTTGTAACTTTCTATATAATCGCCCACTCTCATATCATTACAACCTTCTATGCCTACACCGCATTCATAGCCTTTTGCAACTTCTCTTACATCATCTTTAAAGCGTTTGAGCGAGCTTACATTGCCTTCAAATACCACAACCCCATCTCTAATGAGCCTGATTTTCGCACCACGATTGATCGTGCCTTCTGTCACCATACAACCTGCGATTTGTCCTAGTTTTGGTACATTGATCACTTGGCGAATTTCAGCTTGACCAAGTTGTTCTTCAGAGATAATAGGGCTCATCATACCACCTAGCAAGGCTTTTACATCATCAAGCAAATTGTAAATAACATTATAAGTTTTTATCTCTACGCCTTTATCTTTAGCGCGTTCTTTGATCTCACCAGTTGGGCGTATATTAAAGCCTAAAACGATAGAGTTTTCACTAGCACTTGCAAGCTCTATATCGCTTTGAGTAATACCACCTACCCCACTATGGATGATATTAACCTTAATCTCATCGTTTTTAAGTTTTTCTAAACTAGCCTTAATCGCTTCAAGTGAACCTTGCACATCTGCTTTTAAGATTACAGGAAGGGCTTTTAAATTGCCTTCTTTGATTTTTGCACCAAGCTCATCTATACTTACTTTAGTAGATTTACTTAGTTCTTTTTGGCGGTTGTATTCATGGCGTTTATTAGCATATTCTCTTGCTTGCTTATCACTATCTACAGCTATTAGAGTTTCTCCTGCATCAGCTACTTCACTAAGACCTATGATCACCCCGCACTCACCTGGGCCTATTTCTTTTAAAGCTTTGCCTTGATCATCACTCATAGCACGCACTTTACCATAAGCTTCCCCTGCTACGACTGTATTTCCCACTCTTAAAGTACCATTTTGTACGATGATAGTAGCCACAGGACCTCTACCTTTTTGCACCGAAGATTCTATAATACTTGCTTTAGCATGGGCTTTTGGATTTGCTTTAAGCTCTAAAATATCAGCTTGCAATAATACAATTTCAAGTAAATCCTCTATACCATCACCCTTTTTAGCTGAAACTGGCACAAATTCATGACTTCCACCCCATTCTACTGGCATGATATCCATTTCTGCTAGCTGGGTTTTTACCATGTCAGGATTTGCGTTTTCTTTATCCATTTTATTAATAGCAATGATGATAGGTACATTAGCTGCTTTTGCATGATTGATCGCTTCTTTAGTTTGTGGTTTTACCCCATCATCTGCAGCTACTACGATAATAACAATATCCGTTATACTAGCTCCCCTTGCACGCATAGCAGTAAATGCCTCATGGCCTGGAGTATCGATAAAAGTGATTTTTCTACCATTTTTTTCCACCATATAAGCGCCCACATGCTGAGTAATCCCACCTGCTTCACCACTTGCAATGCGTGATTTTCTTATATAATCAAGCAAAGAAGTCTTACCATGATCCACATGTCCCATGATAGTGATAACCGGAGCTCTTTGGCTTAAATTTTCTTCTGTTTGATTTTCATCATAATCTTTTACATAATCAAACTCATCAGCTTCATCAATGATATTAATCTCCACGCCAAATTCAGCTGCAAGAATTTCTATAGCATCCTCATCTAAAAAGTCATTTTTAGTCGTCATCATACCAAGCATGAAAAGTTTAGAGATAACTTCTCCGGTGTTTTTACCAAGTTTTTCAGCAAATTCATACACACGAATTTCTTTAGGTATACTTACACTTGTGATTGCTTCACTTTCTTTTTTCTCTACCTTTTTAGGTGGTTTTTTACGACTTCTTCTTTGTATACCACCCTCGCCAAATGGATTGATAGAATTATTTAAAGATTGCTTTAAAATATTTGGTTGTTTTTTGTTTGCTGGTTGTGCTGGTTTATTTTCTTTTACACTAAAATCAGGTAAAACCACCATATCATCATCTTCTAAAGAAATATCAGCAAAGTCTTTATCTCCTAAAAGATCCATTTTAGTAGTGCTTTCTTTTTTGCTTGCTACAGGATGATTTTTCTTTTCTTTTTTCTTTCTTTTTAAATTCTCATCTGAATTTGAAAAAATCATACTAAGGCTTAGACCTTGAGTAGTTTGTGTGCTAGCTTTTTCTTCTTTATTTATTTGAGTTTCTTTGCTTTCTTCTTTTTTCTTTTTAACGATGACTAAGCCTCTTCTTTTAGCTAAATTTAAATTAGAACCTAGCTTTTCATCGAGTTTAATTTCTTCTTTTTTTTCTTCTAATACTTCATTTTTTATAGGATTTTCAGGTTGTTTTTCTTCTTTTTTTATTTCATCTTTTTTTTCACTTACTGCTTTAGTAGGGCTTTTACTTTCTTTTTTAATAGTAGTTTTTTTCTCTTCTTTTTTGCTTTCTTCTTTTTTAGTAGTTTTTTTTGCTGCACTTTCTTTTTTAGGTTTGGCTACTTTTTTTACCACATCTAGTATTTCACCAGATTGAACGTATTGATAAATCGCCTCTGCAATTTCAGAAGATACTTTTTTGTTAGGGGATTTGATATCTTCTAAGCCCATTTCATTGGCTTTTTCTATAATTTCTTTACTTGTATATCCTAACTCTTGAGCGATCTCGCTAATCTTTACATCTGCCATTAAAAAATATCTCCTTTAAATCCTGCTGATTTATATTACCATGAAAATTGCCTTTGCAAGCTCTCATAAAAGCCCTTTGCAATGTTTTTTCATCTTTATCAAAACATGAATTACAAATATACAAACTCCTACCAAATTTCACTTTAGTGATAATTTGAGAATTTTTTATTTGGAATTGATGCAAACTTTGCTTTTCATAACGACCTTTGCAAACAATGCACATTCTAATGGGTATATGATTTTTCAAAATTATATCTTTTTTTTGGAATTTTTAGCAAATTTTAAAGCCCTCATCATCAAATTCTAAAAGCTCAACTCTAAATTTAGCAAATTTATTTTTGATTTTTTCTTTGATTTGTTTAGCATCATCTTTATAAGCTAGAGTAAAAAAACTCGAACCTGATCCCGAAAGCGTACTCATGAGAGCATTATTATCTAAAGCTAGTTTTTGCACTTCAAAAAGTTCTGGCAAAAGTTTCATTCTTTGATTTTGATGAAGTTTATCCAAACTTGCATATTTTAATAAATCATATTTTTTCTCTAAAAAGCAAGCGGTTAAAAATGAAGCATGGCAAAGATTAAAAACACCATCTTCTAGGTTGATTTTTTTGGCTAAAACTGCTCTTAATTTTTGAGTATTCATCGCTACATTTGGTATGGTTATAACAGCTTGTAGGTCTTTATCCACTTCTTTTTTTATAGCTAAAACTTTTTCATTATGAGTTAATGCACACACAAAACCCCCAAGTGTTGCTGGAGCTATGTTATCTGGATGGTTTTCATATTTTAAAGCTTCATTTAAAATGGTATTTTTATCCGCTTTAAACCCACTTAATTCATAAGCACAAGCAATAGCTCCAACTATTACAGCAGAAGAACTTCCCATGCCTCTAGCTAAAGGGATATTATTTTGGAAAACAAAGCGGAAATTATCTTTTTTACCACTAAGTCTTTGATAAATTTCATAAAAAATATTGACAAAACTATTGTTTTTTTTAAGATAGATATTATTTTCACCTTCTCCGTGTATGCTAATGCTAAAAAATTTAGATTTTTCAACTATGGTTTGATTAAAATATTTTAAACTCAAACCCAAACAATCAAAACCAGGACCTAAATTTGCACTTGTAGCAGGAACTAAAATCTTCATTTTTTACCTTAATTAATCGCATCTAAAACATAAAAAGGTGTATTTTCTTTACTGAAATTTAAACCTTTTAAACTCTGGGGCATAAAAAAACTTCCCGCTTGTGTCTTTTCTAAAACAATCTCATCATCTTTTTTTACAAAACACAAATGCTTATTAGCAGCTATAGGAGCGTTATTATTTAGCTCAAAAGCGCTAATAGTTTTTAAAGGTATATTTTTAACTATGGCTAGGGTTTTAAAAGAAACATAAGAAATTTTTATACCCATGTAAGAGCCTGGTCCATGCACATAAATAAGCTTTTCAAACTCATATTGTGAAAGTAAATCTTGCAGTATTTTTGGCAAAACTTCACTAACTTTTAAATCATTCTCAATGGTTTTTATCAATACATCATTTTCATAAATACCAAGCATTAAAGGTTTTGCTATGGCATTTAAAAGTAAAGTAACCTTTTTTATGCAAAAACCTTTTCATAAACTTTATATGCACTTTTTTCTAAACTTACCACTTCATAAACACTAGGATCTTTTAAAAGTTCTTTGGTTAGAAGATGATTAAGTTTGTGCGAACCTGCATAAGAAGTATAGTCTCCAAAAACTCTACATCCAAGCAAGGTTAAATCCCCGATAGCATCTAAAATTTTATGGCGCACAAATTCGTCTTTAAAACGCAAACCTTCAGGGTTTAAAATACGATTATCATCAATCACAACAGCATTTTCTAAGCTTCCACCAAGACCTAAATTCATAGCTCTTAAAGCTTGAACATCCTTTAAAAACCCAAAGGTTCTTGCTCTTGCTATTTGCTCTATGTAGTTTTGTTTACTAAATTCAAAACAATAATTTTGTTTGCCTATAATAGGATTATCAAATTCGATTGTATAGTTTATAATAGGCATATCCGTAGGACTTAAACGCACAAATTTATTACCTTCTTTCACCTCTACACTTTTTTTAATCACTAAAATTTTTTTAGCCACGTAAAGCTCTTTTATACCTGCTTCTTCAAGCATCATACAAAAGCCTATGCTACTACCATCCATTACAGGAGCTTCATTAGCATCTAAAACTATACGTACATTGTCAATACCATAAGCATTAATCGCACTCATTAAATGTTCTATAGTAGAAACATAACCCCTATGATCGCCTATTACAGTAGCCATTTGTGTATCGATGACATTTTCAGGCTTTGCTTCATAAGAAATTCCCAGATCGCTTCTATAAAACACTATACCACTACCAGCTTCTAATGGCTCTAATTTTATACTAATAGGCTCACCCTTGTGCAAACCTATGCCAACACCTTTAACTTCTTTTGCTATTGTTGTTTGATTCATTTTTATTCACTCAAAATTCTTTTTTTGCTTGATTCTAATACATTATAGATATTTTCTTTTATCCATTTTGCATCTTGCCATTGCTCAGGACGCACTTCAACTCCTTGTACTAAAACACCAAAATGCACATGATCTCCAAGTGCTAAACCTGTAGTGCCTGTAGTACCTATAACATCACCTGCTCTAACTCTATCTCCTACATTTACATCCACATTAGTGCAGTGTCCATAAAGAGTATAAATACCAAAGCCATGATAGATGATAATATTTAATCCATAAATTCCATTTTCTTGCACAAATACGACTTCACCATCGTTATTGCTAATAATAGGTGCTTCTTTTACGCTTGCTAAATCAAGCCCCATATGATAAGAGCTACTAAATGCTTGATTATTATAAGAATAAAATCTATGATCAGCATAATCAGCTACTTTTTGGCCATTTTTTAAAGGCTTGAAAAGATTAACTTTAAAATTATTAATCATAGTATCAGGAACTTTACTTGTAATATCATGAATAATAACTTCATTAGAAGCTCTTAAATCTTCATTCACAAATTTAAATTTTTCAAGCCTGCTTAATTCTCTATCTTTTGGAGCATATTTTTGTGCTAAAAATTCAATCTTACCATCTAAAAATCTATCACTTACTTTTATATTTGATACACGGTATTTTTTATTAGTAAAATAATATCTAATTCTTTGTTTGTTTACGTTACCTGCTTTATCTACTGCCACCACATAAGCTCTAAAGTGCTCATCAGTAGCCTCCCAAGGAATTAAAGCAGCATAATATCCTTCTTTTACATAAGGAGTTGCTTTAAAAATTTTATCTTTATCAGTTGTGATATAAACTTCTTGTAAATTCTCATCACTTGCTTTAAATACCACACTACCTATTCCGCCTTGTTCGATTTGGTAAGAATTATCTAAAATTTCTACAAGTGGTTTTTTGGTATCAATGATAACTTTCACTTCTTTAAGCGCTTGATTTCCTAAAAAGAAATTCCAAAAACTACTATCACTTGCTTCTATTACAAGTTTATAAGAATCGACTTTTTCTTTATAAGCTGGTTTTGGTAATTTTAAATCAAAATGGACACTTTTTTTATTGCCTTTAACATGCTCATTAACAAGTATTTCACCATTTAACTCATTTACCTTAAATAGCGTGACTTTAACATCTTTTAAAGCACTTTCATCGCTTATTTCTATAGATATAGGGTCTGTTAGATTACTATAAATTACATCTGATTTTGTTTGAATCAACGGAGGATTTTTTTCAAACAACTTTGTATTTAAAACAAACACCACAAAGGCTAAAAGTATTAAAAAAACTACAAAAATCCATTTTTTATTTGATCTTTTACGCGCAAAAACCATATTTTCACTTTCAATCTATTTTTTTAAAAATATATTATTCTTTAGCAAATTAAGAGTAAATTATAAAAAATTTTATAGAATTTCTCTTAATTTATTTGCACTTTTAATCCAAGTCTCAAGCTCATTTATATCACATTTTTCTATCATTTTTTTACATTCTTGTAATTCTTTTTGAAATAAATCAATAGAATTTAATAAATTTTGTTTGTTTTGTTCAAAAATACCACTCCACATTTGAGGGTTTGACTTAGCAATCCTGCACATATCTTTAAAAGAAGGGCCTCCTAAGTGAGCTATATTTTTTTTATTTTCTTCTTTCATCACAAAATTTGCCAAAGAAAAACTAATCACATGTGGTAAGTGTGAAATGATAGAAGCATGATGATCATGCGCAATACTATCCATAAATACAAGTTTCATTCCTAAATCTGAAAAAATTTCTATAGCTCTTTTTTGATGAATATGATCAGCATTTTGCACATCACATAAAACACAAACTGCATTTTTATATAAATCTTTTATAGCTGCATTTGGACCACTATTTTCAGTTCCTGCCATAGGATGAGCTGCGATAAATTGACTTTTCAAATAAGAAGGTAAATTTTTAATAATTTCTTCTTTTGTGCTTCCAAGCTCGATGATAGTACAATCTTTAGAAATGCCTTGAAATTCTTTTAAGATTTTTACAATAGCTCTTACAGGAATAGCTAAAAAAATCACATCACATTTTTTTAATTCTTCAAAAGAAACAATTTTATCTATTAATTTTCGCTCTAGTGCGATTTGCTCAAATTCTTTGTTTATATCATATCCACAAACTAAATCTATTAATTTATTCTCTCTTAAGCTAAGACCCAAAGATCCACCTATTAAGCCAAGTCCGATTATACCTACTTTCATAAATTTTCCTTAAAAAGCATTAGTTAAAAATATTTTGGTATTATAACGATTTTGTATATAAAAATTTAGGTAGATTTGATGAAAAAATGGTTTGTTTTCTTTGCACTCTCAAGTTCTTTATGTGCAGCTACGATTAAAGATATAAAATTTGAAGGCTTATCGCAACTTTCCAAAGAAAGCGCTATTGCGATTTCTAAATTAAAAATAGGACAAAAAATTGATCCTGCTAGTATAGATACAGCGATTAAAAATCTTTTTGATAGAAATTATTTTAAAGACATAGTAGTAGAAGAAAAAAATGGGGTGCTGATTTTTAAAGTAGTAGAAAAACCTTCCATTGGAAAAATAGATATTCAAGGTATAGCAAGTAATGATAGAAAACAAATAGAAAGCCTTGTTGGCTTAAAACCTGGAATTTTATATGATGAAAATTCAGCTAAAGAAGCTGCTGAAAAAATCAAACTTTTTTATCAAGCCAAAGGTTTTTATGATACTGTTGTAGAAATCAAAGATGAAAAATTAAGCAATTCAAGTTCATTAAAACTTACTTTTGTTGTAAATCGTGGGGAAAATATCATCATAGAAAAAGTGCATTTAAGTGGTGCAAAAAAATTAAGCTATTCAGATATTGAACCTGCGGTAGCAAATAAACAAAGAGAAGCCCTAGGCTGGATGTGGGGCTTTAATGATGGTAAGCTTAAAATCTTTGATTTAGCAAATGATAGCTCAAGAATTTCAGATGTATATTTAAAAGAAGGTTATCTTGATGTGAGCGTATCTCCTGCTTTTTTAAATACTTACACAGATACTTATCAAGCTGATTTGACTTATTTTATCAACGAGGGTGAGGTTTATAAAGTTAAAGGGATTAAAATTTTTAATCCAATTTTTAGTGATGAAGAAAATGAAGCTTTGGCAAATGATTTAAAATTAAGTGTTGGAAAAATAGTTAATATAGAAAAACTAAGAGAAGATATAAAGACTATAGAAACTAAAACAGCAGATTTAGGCTATGCTTTTGTACAAGTTATACCTGATATACAAAAAGATAAAGAAAATCATGAAGCTATGATTATTTTTAAAGTCATACCTAATGAAAAAGTATATGTTAGAAATGTTGAAATTTCAGGCAATACCAAAACAGTTGATAGAGTTATTCGTAGAGAGCTTTATCTAACCGAAGGTAATCTTTACAATAGAACTGATTTAATAGACTCAAGAAATGCCTTAAGAAGAACTGCATATTTTGAAAATGTAGATATTAAAGAACAAAGAGTAGATGATACGCATATTGATTTGATAGTAGAAGTCAAGGAAGCTTCAACTGGAGCCATTTCAGGTGGTATTGGCTATGGAACTAGTGATGGAATTTTACTTAGCGCTTCATTATCTGATGCAAATATCTTAGGCTCTGGTATGAAAGGAAGTGTGAGTATAGACAAAGGCGATGATACACTTTCTGGTAGAGTATCTTTAAGAAATCCTAGAGTAAATGATAGTGATTATTCTCTTGGAGGATCATTGTATTCAGATCGTTTAGAATGGGATAGCTATGATGAGAGAAACTATGGTTTTGACATAAGCGTTGGTAAAACTTTAGGAAGATATACAAGCATAGATTTAACTTATAATCTTGAACAAAGTGATATTTATCATTTAAGTGATCGCTTAATCGCTCAAGGGTATAAACTTGGTAAAACTTATAAAAGTTCCATCACTCCTTCGATAGTGTTTAACAATACAGATGATTATTATTTACCAAGATCAGGTTTTATTGCCTCAACTTCGCTTGAATATGCAGGCTTAGGCGGGGATCAAGAATTCATAAGTTCTACTACTAAATTTAATTATTATCAAGGCTTGGAAGAGTTTATAGGTTGGGATTTGATTTATCGTTATAAAGCGAGTTTTTATAAAGTATGGGATCAAGGCTATTTACCTATCAATGAAAAATTATATCTTGGTGGTATAGGAACTATTAGAGGTTTTGATAGAAGAAGCGTGAGTCCTAAAAACGAATGGGGTGATGAAACAGGTGGTACAGTGGCTTTTGCAAATTCTGTAGAACTTAGCTTTCCAATCTTTGATAGAATCAAACTTAGAGGTAGTGTATTTTTTGATTATGGTGCTATAGGAGAGAGTTCTTTAAATCAAATTCAAAGATGGAGTACAGGCGTTGGCTTTGAGTGGTTAACCCCACTAGGTGCTTTAAATTTAGTTTTTGCTAAACCATTTAATACTAGCTCAAAAGACGATTTGAGCAAATTTGAGTTTATGTTGGGTGCAAGATTTTAAAAGCAATAAAATCTTGCTATAATTTTGAAATTTTATTTTAGGTAGAGATAATGAATTTTTTAGATATTTTTTCTAGTATAAGACGCAAGCAAGCCGCTCCAAGTGAAGCTCCAAATCACTGGGTAAAATGTAATTCTTGTCATGCGTTAATGTATTATAAAGAAATAGAAACTTGTTATAATGTTTGTCCTAAATGTAATTTTCATATGAGATTAAACCCTCTAAAACGCATTGAATTACTTAGCGATGAAGGCTCTTTTGTGGAAATGGATAAAGACTTACATGCAATCGATCCGCTTAAATTTGTAGATAGCAAATCGTATAAAAAAAGATTGGCAGAAAATGAAGAAAAAACAGGTAGAAAAAGTGCCATAATAAGCGGGGAATGCACCATAGATGGGATAAAAACTCAATTAGTTGTTTTTGATTTTTCTTTCATGGGTGGAAGCTTAGGCTCAGTAGAAGGTGAAAAAATTCTTAGAGCTATTGAAAGAGCGATTGAGAAAAAAACTCCTGTTGTTATAGTGAGTGCAAGCGGTGGAGCTAGAATGCAAGAAAGTACTTATTCTTTAATGCAAATGAGCAAAACAAGTGCGGCGTTAAAACTATTAGCAGAAGAAAAACTTCCTTATATTTCAGTCTTAACTGATCCAACTATGGGTGGTGTAAGCGCATCTTTTGCTTGGCTTGGAGATATCATCATGGCTGAACCTGGTGCCCTAGTAGGCTTTGCAGGAGCTAGGGTAATCAAACAAACCATAGGGGCTGATTTACCAGAAGGCTTTCAAAAGGCTGAATTTTTACTTGAACATGGGTTGATTGATGCGATTGTAGTAAGAAGTGAACATAAAAAATTTATAGCAGACTTTTTAAGATTTTTTTCTAAAAACTAAAAATGCAAATTAATCTTTTAAGCATTCAAAAAAATAATAATGATGAATTTAGCAAGATAGATGAGCATTATACTAAGCTTATTAAGAAATTTTGTAGTTTTAATGATATATGTGTTTTTAATAACAAAATTAATCAAGCACAAAACACTAACGCCATAGAAGCAAAAAAATCTTATACAAATGCACTAAGTCCTTATAAAAAAGGTTTTTGTATAGCATTAGACGAAAAGGGTAAAGAATTTACAAGTGTAGAATTTGCAAAATTATTGCAAGATAAAAATGAAATTACATTTTTTATAGGCGGTGCTTATGGATTTGAGCAAGAATTTATCGCACATATGCATACAAGTATAGCTCTTAGCAAAATGACCTTGGTACATAAATTTGCTAAAACTATGCTTTTAGAGCAAATTTATCGTGCATTTTGCATTAATACAAATCACCCATATCACAAATAGGAGCGTTTATGCAAGAATTAAATCTTGAAGAATTTAAAAATATATTACTTCAAAGACAAAAAGAAATTTTACAAGAACTTCAAGGCAATATAGACAATATCCATAATCTACAAGATAGTGAACCTAGGGATGAAGTTGATTTACAGCAAATTGACAATAGCTCTCATATCGACTTTAAAATCAATGAAAATTTAAAAGCTGAACTAGAAGAAATTAAACATTCATTAAGCAAAATAGATAACAATACTTATGGTATTTGTGAATATTGTGAAGATGATATTCATCCTGAAAGACTTAAGGTTAAACCTCACGCAAAATATTGCATAAATTGTCGTGAAAATTTAGAAAAAAGGAAAGAGCTATGAAAATTAGATTATTTTTCTTTGCAAGTTTAGTTTATCTTCTAATCATCGCAGCCTTAGTTTATAATCTAAATTTAGGAAATTATACTTTTACAATTTCCACTTTTGAATTAAATTTGCCTATTAGCTTATGGGTTGTTTTGCCTGCTTTATTTTTGATGATACTAGCTTTAGCACATATGAGTTTTTATGGCTTTTTAAAACATTTACAATATAAAAATCTAATTAAAGATAGTAAAAATTATGAAAATTTTATTATTGATATTTTTTTAAAAAAAATAAGCAGGGTTAAATTCAAAACTCAAGAATTTCAAAACATTGCAAAAGATACGCAAGCTCTTTGTTTTAAAGGAAAAATTCAAAATCCCAAAATAGATGAAATTATTGATATTTTTGAACACTTAGATAAAAAAGAATTTGTGGAATTAAAAAAATATAAATTAGATTCAAATAATGAAATTTTCATTTTAAATGAAAAAAATCGCTTTCAAAATGATAGCAATTATGCTTTTTCTTTTATCAAAAACAAAGATACCTTAGCTAGTGAGCTAGAAATTTTTGCTTATAAAATGGTATTAGAAAATGCGCCTTATAGTCAGATTAAAACACTAAAAGTTCAAAAAAACCAAGATGATATTTTATTGCTTTTGGATAGATTTGAAAAAGAAAACTTAGAATTAAATCACGCTGAAATCGAAGTTTTACTTAGTATGAATACTTTAGATGATAAGTCATATTTACGCTGTGCTAAAATACTTTGTAAAAAAATAGAGCCTCAAATATTAATTGCTTTATTTAAAAAGTTAAAAGATAGTCATTCTCAAGCTTTAAAAGCTTATCTTTATACTTTAGCAGAATTTGGTATGTATGATGAATTGCTTAATGAATTAGGAAATGATCAAAACGAACATAAGGATTTTAGACTCTTACTCTTTTTAAGAGAACATAATAAAAAAATAGAACTTGAAAAATTAATACAATGATAGATTTTAATAAAAAGCCTTTATTTTTAGCTCCTATGGCAGGTTTTTCAGACTTGCCTTTGAGAAATTTAGTTAAGCAATTTGGGGCTGATGTAACAATTAGTGAGATGATAAGTTCTAATGCTTTAGTGTATGAAAGCTCAAAAACTCTTAAAATGTTGGAAAAAGCTGAACTTGAGAATCCTTATATAGTTCAAATTGCAGGCTCGGATGAAAGCGTAATTTGCAAAGCGGTAGAAATATTAAATCGTTTTGATTTTATAGATGGGATTGATTTTAATTGTGGTTGCCCTGTAAATAAGGTTATAAAACAATGTGCAGGTAGTGCTCTTTTACAAGATCTTGATAAATTACAAAGAATTTTAGAACTTATCAAAAAAACAAGTAACAAAAAATTAACTAGTGTCAAAGTAAGATTAGGATTTGATAAAAAAGATCCCATCGCCATCGCTAAAGCGTGTGAAAATGCTGGAGTAGATTTTATCAGTATGCATGGTCGCACTAGAAAACAAATGTATAGTGGAAATGCTGATTATGAAGCCATAGCTTTAGCCAAAAAAAATATCAAAATTCCTTTAGTTGCAAATGGTGATATTAGTGAAGATAACGCCAAAGAGGTGTTTAAAATAACAAATTGTGATGCTTTGATGATAGGGCGTGCAAGTGTAGGAAAACCTTGGATATTTTATGAGATAAAAACTGGCAAAAAAATCGAAAAGGCTATGAAAAATAAAATCATTTTTGCACATTTTGAAGAAATGTTAAAGCATTATAAAGAACAAGGTATAAGCATCTTTAGAAAACACTTACATGAGTATTCTAAGGGCTATGATGATGCTTCTAATTTTAGAGATTGTGTTAATCGCATTAATGATGCAGAAATTATGCGAAAATATATTCAAGAATTTTTCAATAAGGAATGATTTTTGCTTGTAAATTATCAAGCAATATGAATGAAGAGATACCATAAAACAAGGAAGGTTCATGGCAGCTCATATCAATTCAAAAGGGATTTACAAAGCATTAGGTGGCATTAGAACAAGTGCGAATAATTTAGCAGCACATGCTTCAAAGCTTAACAATCAAAGTTTAAATTTCGAGCAAGTTTTACAACAAACCCAACCAAAATGTATAAAAACTTGTTTACAAAATTCTCAAAAAGAACTTGAAAATTTGCTTGAAAATATTAAAAATAGCCAAGATACTATCACAAAAAATATACACAAAGATAGTGCAAATATCATTGCAAGATTAAGACAAGAAGTCATTATGATGTATGATATTACCCTTAAAAACCCTCTTTGATAATTTTATATAAATTATCAATATATTCATCGCTAAAATGCGATGAATTAAAACTCCTATATAATTTTACAAGATCTTTAGCATTAAACTCATAACCAAAAGCACATTTTTTATGAGCGGGCAAAAAAGCTCTTACTAGTACAACATTTTTTTGAATATACTCATCACAATAAAAACATACAAAACTTTTATGCAAACGCCCTTCAAAATCTAAAATTTTTAAATAAGCATCCACTATAACACGTTTGCAATCTTGCTTTTCAAAACGCTTAGCACAATCTTCTAAAAGCTCAAAATAAAAACTATCAATTTCCTCAACGTCTTTTAAATGCCAATAAAAAAGTCTGATAAATTCCTGCCAAAAAAACATTCTCTCTCTATCTAAAATCCAAGAAAAACCAATATGTAAAACATCTTTTAAACGTGGTAAAAATCTCGAACTTTCTTCAAGCTCAAAATCAATCTTATACCCACTTAGTATATTAGAATGACGCATGCCATAAAATCTATAACTTTTAATAACTTTTTTAGTACTTAAAAGATAAACGATTAAATCCTCATCTTTTACACTCTGAGTGTGTAAAATATACCCTTGCATTTTATAAAAGTTCTATACCATAAGCTTGCAAAATTTCATATGCACTATTTTCCAAAAACTTACTAAAACTCGCTGTTGCGTTTTTATGTAATATAATTTTTGAGTTGATGCTAGCGCTTTGAGCTAAAATAATATTACTAAATACACAAATATGTGAAACAAGACCACAAAATTCTATACTTTCATAATAATTTTGTTTTAAAAAATTGGCTAATTCTAAGCTACCAAAAGCATTCTTATAAAATATTTTTTTTGCATTTTTTAAATACGCATCAAAATCACCTGGCATTTGCCAACCTAAAGTATCTCTAATGCAATGATAAGTAGGTAAATTTTTTCCTTCTTGAGTTTTTAAATAATTTTCATCATGCGTATCAAAAGTAAAAACAATATCACCTTGATGATTTTTTAAAAGAGCAAGAATATTATCTTTTATCTTGGTAGCTTCTTCAAAGCCCAAGCTACCATCGATAAAATCATTTTGATAATCAACAACAACTAAAAGATTAGCCATTATCCTTGACCATAAAAAAGCTATCCGTGTGGATATTTTCAAATGCAGTTTTTAAACTTGTAAATAATTTTGGATTTTCTTTTTCTAAATTTGCCAAAAGCTGCTTAGCTTCTTCTCTTGCATGAGGAAATTTTACATTTTTTTCACTTAATTTCATGCCAGGACAAAATTCATTACCAATTACTTCTAATTCATTATTAATAGCATTTTCTCTTAATTGTCTTTCTCTTACAAAAATCAAAGGACGAATAACCTCTACACCTCTTTTGCTTTTATACTTGGGAGCTAGACTCCTAAGAGAGCCATTATAAATAAAATTCATAAAAAAACTCTCTACCGCATCATCTAAATGGTGAGCTATAGCTAATTTATTAAAACCATTTTCCAAAGCATAAGTATATAAAGCACCACGCCTCATTCTTGAAAAATAGCTACAAAAACTTGAATTTTTTCTAATCGTATCACCTGAAATTTCATAAATATTAGAATCAATCACTTCATGATCAATATCATGTTCTTTGCAGTGATTATGAAGTTTAGTATAATCTTCACCCATGCCATAGCTTAAAGTTACTGCTTTAAGTTCAAATTTAAAAGGCGCATGTGCTTGCATACGCTTTAAAAGATGTGCTAAGGCAAGCGAATCTTTTCCACCGCTAAGCCCTAATAAAACTTTATCATTGTCTCCTATTAAAGAAAATTTAGCATTAGCTTTAGCTACTTCTCTGATTAGTTTTTTACTAAGATTTATCATAATTTCTCACAAATTTTTAAAACAAAATTAGCTGAAATTTTGGCTGATTTTTCTACAAACTCATCAAAGTCAAATTCAGCTTTCTCACCTGCTTTATCACTCATAGATCTTAAAACCAAACATGGAATTTTTAAAGCATCGCACACCAAAGCTACACTAGCTCCTTCCATTTCACAAGCATCTGCATTAAAAATTTCTCTAATTTTTGCTTTTTTATTCTCATCACAAATAAACTCATCACCCGTAGCGATAATACCTGATTGTAATTTAACACCAAGTTCTTTAGCAACTTCTATGGCGAGATTATTTAGCTTATCATCTGTTTTTATAAAAATTTCATTACCAGGAACATAGCCAAGCGGATGCCCAAAAGCTGTGATATCTAAATCATATTGAGCTAATTTTGTAGCATAGATTAAATCCCCTATTTCTAAACTAGGATTAAAAGCACCAGCCACACCCGTAAAGAGTAAAAGCTCGGCTTTAAATTTTTCTATCATAATAGTCGCACTAAGGGTAGAATTGACTTTCCCTATCTTAGAATAAGCAATAATTAATTCATGATTTTTATATTTTGCAAGATAATAAGTATTATTTGCATATTCTATTGTTTGATACTCTTTTAATGTTTCTAGTAAAGGAGTAACCTCTTCAGGCATAGCTCCTAAAATAGCTATTTTCATTTAATTACCTTTAAAATTTCATCAATATCTTCTATTTTACTTAAAGTATAAGTTTCTTTTTGAGTGATTTTTTTATTTAATCCCTTTAACACACTTGCACCAAATTCTATATAAAAATCTACTTCTTCATCTATTGCTTTAATACTTTGTTTATAAAGAACAGGCTTGATGAGTTGCTCGCTTAAAAGCATTAGAGCT
This sequence comes from Campylobacter sp. RKI_CA19_01121, assembly GCF_025771295.1. NCBI lineage: Bacteria > Pseudomonadati > Campylobacterota > Epsilonproteobacteria > Campylobacterales > Campylobacteraceae > Campylobacter > Campylobacter sp. RKI_CA19_01121. The sequence goes on along the minus strand of NZ_JAKMQA010000005.1, from coordinate 29,999 downwards.
TGATTTTTATCATTATACACTTTTGCATTAACATTTGACACTACGCTTTTAAAGCTCTCTTTTAAAATAGGTTCTAATTCTTTTGTAAGTTTCAAAGACGCATTTTTTAATAATGGACAATGACTTGCAACGCTCATGTTCAAAAGCATAGCTCTTTTAGCTCCTGCATTTTTAAACTCACTCTCATAAGAAGCTAAATCAGGCTTTAAACCTGCTACTACAATTTGTCCATCACAATTATAATTAGCCGCAAAAATGTTTTTTTTCTCACTCAATGCTTTTTGACAAAGTTCTTCTACCACTTTATCTTCAAGCCCTAAAATCACCATCATACCAGCTTCTATTTTAGAGCAATCTTCTTGCATAAACTTACCGCGTTTATTAACAAGTGCTATAACATCTAAAAAGCTAAATGCATCTTGGGTTGCTAAAGCACTGAATTCTCCTAGCGAATGACCTAGGCTGTACTTAGCTTCTATATCAACTTGCTCTTTCAAGGCTTCATAAGCCATTAGTGAGTTTAATACTATGGCCATTTGTGTAAATTCGCTTTTATTTAAATTTTCATTTTCCTTAAAAAGCAAATTTTTAAAATCAATTTTACAAAAATCACTAGCATTATCTAATAATTCTTTCGCTTTTTTAGAATTATCATAAAAACTCAAACCCATGCCAACACTTTGAGAACCTTGACCTGGGAAAATAAATGCGCTATTCATTAATGACCACCGCAGCAACCGCCGCCGCCATGTCCGTGGCCACCACAACATCCACCGCCGCCATGTCCGTGATGATGATCATGATGATGTCCTCCACCACCACATCCACAGCTTCTACTGCCTGCAATAATTCCTGTTAAAATTTCATCTTCACTTGCAGCTCTAACATCTACGATATTGATTGAAAACAACAAGTCTTTTCCTGCATAAGCATGATTGTAATCAATAGTAACTTCATTTTCGGTAATTTCTCTAACAATTACTCTTACCGTATTACCATCTTCACCTTCGCCAAAAAGCTCCATACCAACTTGCAAATCAATCCCTGCAAACTGCTCTTTTGGTAAAGTTTGTAATGCATTGGCATCATATTCGCCCAAAGCATTTTCTTTTTTTATCACAATATCAGCATTACAAGGAGCATTAAGCTTTTGAATTTCTTCTTCTAATCCTTCTAAAATTTGACCCTTACCTAAAATAAAAGAAATAGGTTCAGCATAAATATTTGATTCTAAAACTTCATTAGTATTTGCATCTTTTAATTCATAAAACATTGAAACTACACTATTTTTTTCTATAGCCATTTTATCTCCTTTGTTATTTTCTATCTGGTGAAACTTTTGCTTCAGGACTATCAGGATAAGCCGTCTTTAAAGCTTTATAAAATTTATTTGCACTTTTTGGATCCCCAACCTTATCTAAGCTAATAGCTGTATGATAAAGCAATTTTGGTACATAATCGCCTTTAGTGCTTATAGCAGAACTTTTCTTATAAAATCCCAAAGCACCTGCGTAATCTTGCTGTTTATATCTTATCTCTCCAAGCCAAAAAGTAGATCTAGCAGGTTTGTAGTGAATACTTATTAGATGTTCAAATTTTTCTTTTGCATCCTCAAATTGATTTTTATTAGTTTCTTCTATCGCTTTTTTCAAAATTTCACTAGATTGCAATTTTTTCCAACTATCATCTTTTGCTTCAATCACTTCATCTTGAGTTTCATTTACATCTTGAATGATTTCTTCGGTTTTATTATCATCACTTACAATAGGAACAACAGGGGTTACTTTTGTCTGATTTTGCACTCTAGCTATTTCAGATTGAAAGAAAGTTATGGTTTTGTTCATATCTTCTTTTGAAATATAATCATCGTTGATTTTATTAATCAAAGTTGTAATTTCACTTAAAACTTTTTGAATTTCTTGATGATTTTTTTCTTGAATTTGCCTATTTTCCTCTACATAAGCTCTTAAATTTTGAATTTCTTGAGTTATGTTTGCGTCAAAATTTTGATAAGTTTCTTCTAATGAAAGCAATTTTGTGTTAGCTTTTGAATATTGAGCATTCAAACCCTCTGTTACACTTTGCAATCCTTCTATATTCTCTACTGCTGTATTTATTTTACTTGTTAAATTTGTATAATATTCATTCAGTGCTCTTAGGCGTTCTTGATTTTCATATTGTAATTTTTCATTTTGAGTTAAACCATAAGGTGTTTTTGTATCTACTTTTCCTGCATCAAAAGCTGAAATTTCAGCGTGTAAAAAAGTAGCTCCTAAAAGAGCTACTGATAATAATTTTAATTTCATTTATTTAAAACTTATTTTGATAATTTAAATTCTGCACGGCGATTTTGAGCATCGCAAGTTTTTGTTCTTTCAGTACATACAGGATTAGTTTCTCCATAGCTTTTAACGCTAATTCTATCTGCGCTAACACCTTGAGCTACTAAAGATTCTTTTACTGCTTTAGCTCTTTTTAAACCTAAAGCTTGATTATACTCATCAGTTCCCCACTCATCGCAGTTTCCTTCAACTACTATTGCAGCATTAGCAGCTTCTTTATTGAAGATTTCAGCATTATTTGCAATAACCTTTTGCATATCTGATCTAACATTAAATTTATCAAAATCAAAATATACATTTGCTACAGAATTTAAAGATTCAAGATTTTCAAATCTATCAGATCCACCGCTACCTTTTGAGCCATCTACACTACTTGAACTACTAACGCTAGTGTTTTTAGTAGCACAACCACTTACAATAACAGCAAATGCAGTAATTGAAGCAAAAATGATTTTTTTCATTGATTTCCCCTTTTGTTTATTTAAAAATCATAATTTAATTATAACAAAAAAAATATGATTTTAGTATTTTACCAATCAATTGATTGAATTTTACCCACTTTTAAGCCATAATGAAAAGCTTTATTTGCATTAATTCGAATAACACCTAAAGCACTTTGAGAGCCTAAGTACTTAATAAACACAACACTTTCTCCATCACTTGAAAATCTTGGAAAAAGATTTTTACCATTTGCAGTGAGTTGTCTTATGTAATCGCTTTGGGTTGACATTAAATAAAGATTAAAAACTCCGCTTTGATTTACTTCTCTACTAGAATAAACCATGTAGTGTTTATAAGTAGAAACCGAAGAATTATTTTTACCATGAAAAACAACTTGTTCTGTTAAATTTGAATCTAAATTTTGCATAAAAATATTTGGATAGCCTAAGCGATCAGACACAAATACAATTTTTTTATCACCATCAACAAAATTGCCATTTACATCAATACCCATATAGTTTGTAATTTGTGTCAGATTTTTTGAATCTACATCATACAAGTATACATCAGGTTGGTCTTTTGGAGCCATGGTAAGTAAAATTTTTTTACCATCATCACTCACATCAGAAGCAACCATCATACCTTTGCTAGCAATAATTTTTGTTATATTTTTATTTTTCATATTATATTTATAAAGAGTTGGAATCTCATCTTCATAGGCAGTAAAATAAAATGCATTTTGTTCTTTATTTGCCCATTTAGGAAACAAATTTAAACCTTTTGAAATCAATACTTTTTGGTAAGTTAAAGTATAATCTGCTAATAAAATATCACTTTGCTTGCTACCTTGTGTTCTAGCTATTAAAATTTTATGATCCATCCAATCAACCGGAGCAAAACCTAACTTTTTATTCATTTGAGCAACACTTCTATGTGCTAAAAATGGATACTCTTCGATGGAAAGAATTTGTTCGTAAAATCTTGTTTTAGTTTCATTTGCAGCTAAGATTTCAACATCAATATCTAAAAGTTTGCCGTTTTTATTTAATATATAAGAAAAAATATAATCACCTTGTTTTTCATCTTGAGTTATCTCAAAATTTGAACTTACTTTTATATCATTAACAAGCATGCTATAAAAACTTTTTTTAAGATCTAAATCATTCAATTTAGACTGATCTTTAATATAAATTTTTGGCAATTGCATACCTTTATTAACAACAGATATTGTTGCATCTTGTCCAAATAATACTGAACAAAAAAATAAAAACACTAGTATTTTTTTCATTGTTTCTCCGTTTTAAACTCAATTATATCACTAAGTTGCATTTTAATTTTTCTTATTTTACCATTTGGAGGTAAAGTTATGTATTTTCCTTCTAAATTTTGTAAAAATTCTTTTGCTTTTTTATCAAAATTATCACTATGTGCACTAGTAGTGTTTAACAGGTAAAAATAACCATTATTATCAATTACAAATTCTACTTCTATACTTAAGTTACCACTAGGATTATAAATCCTCCATCTATCTTCAAGATATTTTCTAACAGCGCCTAAGAATTGATCATAAACCCCTACTTTTTGCTCCATGACAGATTGACCTAATTCTTGATTTATTTTTAAATTTTCATTGAGTTGCTTAGAAAAATCATTGATTTTTTCTCTTTGGGCAAAAGTAGGTTTTTTTGAAGGCATAGAAGACTGCACTTTAGTCGTTTTTTCTTCTTGATAGTCTTCTATTTTACCAAACAACTCATTAAAAACACTTGCTTGTTGTTCTATATTTTGGGTGTTAACGCTTTTATTGGTAGTGTATTTTTGTAGAAGATTTTCTTCAAATAAACTTTGTAGATTTTCTTTTTGTAATTCTTGTATCATATTTACTTGATTTTGATTTATGCTATCTCCAAGTTCTATATTGATAAAACTATTAGGATCATCAGTATATTCAATGGCTTTTGGTTTATACTCAACCAACTTAAAAAATACCAAAAAAACAACAAAAAAATAAACTAAAGTTGCATAAATAAAAGCTTTAAGATTATGTGTAGAATTTTCTTCCATTTTTTACTCAGTTTGCAAAGCAACTTTTTGGAAACCTAAATGTTTCATTGTTCTTAAAACACTCATTACATCATCATATTTTAGATTCTTATCCGCTCTGATAAAAACTGTCTCTTGAGTATTATACTGAACTTTTAAAGCATTCATATTATCCGCAAAACTTATAAAATCAAATTTATCTTTTCCTATAAAAATTTCTTTTTTTGCATTAATTGTTATAATCAAACTTTTAATATTTGGCGCACTTGAAGTTTTTTGCGAACCTTGAGGAAGTTGAACTTTTTCTTCATATGTGATACTTGGTGCTGTTACCATTAAAATAGCAAGCAACACAAGCATAATATCTACCAAAGGTGTAATATTGAGTTCAGGTTTTTCTTCTAAAAACATTAACTATACCTTTGTAGAGCTTACTAATACTTTGATCTCGCTATCTAAGATATTAATCAATTCATAGGCTTTACGTTTAATAATCAAATGAAAACTGTATGCAGGAATCGCTACTAAAATTCCACAACCTGTAGCCACTAAAGCTTCACTGATTTTAGGAGCTATAATGCTTAAAGAATTTTGCATCTCTAAGCCACCAAAAGTTTCAAGTATAGAAATAACCGTGCCAAAAAGACCTATAAAAGGAGAGGTTGAAGCGATAATGCTAAGCCAAGTTAATCCTATTGTGGCTTTTTTTTCTACAGAATTTTTATAAATATTCATCTTTGTTTCATCAACTTCAACACATTTTTTTAAAATTGATGCACTTTGACTTAAATCTTTTTCGCCTCTCATTAAAGCTTCTAAAGCTTGGCTTTCGTTTTGAGTCCATTTATTAATAAGCATCAACCTTGAAAATAATATACTAAAACTAAGTATAAAATACACCGAAAGCCAAGCTAATACTATATAAGTGATTAAGCTTGTATTTTCAAAAAAATGAAAAATTGCTTGAAAATCCACTATTTTTGCCTTACATTATTATCCATTTTAGCAAAAGTAGAAGCAAGTGCAATACTATCACTGCTCATAGATTTAATTAAATCTTTTGCTTCTTCTAATCTTTTTGCTATTTCACTATCACTATTTCCTCCAACCCATACAGCGCCTTTTGCTAAAACACTTACTTTAGTTTCAGAAACTTTTGCATGACCTGAATCAATAGCAACTAATTCATGAGTTGAATCTGATTTTTCTATATCTATAATTCCTGCTTTTAAAGAAGAGATTAAAGATGCATGTCCTTTTAAAACACCAAATTCACCCTCACTTCCAGGAAGAACTACCAATCTTGCATCCCCTTGATAAATCATACCAAGGGGTGTAATGATTTCTAAAGATATTAAATCTTGCATAAATTAACCTTTTTTAGCCTTATCCACTTTACAATTATCTAAACAAACGTCTTTTCTGCTAACTTCTTTAAGTGTTTCAGCTTTTGCTATAGCTTCATCTATATTACCAACCATATAAAAAGCATTTTCTGGTAAATCATCATATTTACCTTCTAAAATACCTTTAAATCCTGCAATTGTATCTTCTAAGCTGATATATTTTCCAGGGCTACCTGTGAAAACTTCAGCAACGAAGAATGGTTGAGATAGGAATTTTTCAATTTTTCTTGCTCTTTCAACAATCAATTTATCTTCTTCGCTTAACTCATCCATACCCAAAATAGCAATAATATCTTGCAAGTCTTTATATTTTTGTAATACTGATTGTACTCCACGTGCTACTTTATAGTGCTCTTCACCAATAATTTGTGGATCAAGCATTCTTGAAGTAGAATCAAGTGGATCAACAGCTGGATAAATACCTTTTTCAGCAATTGATCTATTTAAAACTGTTGTTGCATCCAAGTGTGCAAAAACTGTTGCTGGCGCAGGGTCTGTTAAGTCATCTGCTGGTACATAAACTGCTTGAACTGAAGTAATAGATCCTTTTTTGGTTGAAGTAATTCTTTCTTGGAACTTACCCATTTCGCTAGCTAGGGTTGGTTGATAACCAACAGCTGAAGGAATTCTTCCTAAAAGCGCTGACATTTCTGAACCTGATTGAGAAAATCTAAAAATATTATCAATAAACATTAAAACATCAAGTCCCATTTCATCTCTAAAATACTCAGCCATAGTAAGACCTGTTAACGCAATACGATTTCTTGCCCCTGGTGGTTCATTCATTTGACCATAGCACAATGCAACTTTATCCAATACGTTACTTTCTTTCATTTCATTATAAAGGTCATTACCCTCACGAGTTCTTTCGCCAACACCTGCAAAAACCGAATATCCGCTGTGTTTAAATGCAACGTTGTGAATTAATTCCATAATAATAACGGTTTTGCCAACACCTGCACCACCAAAAAGACCAACTTTACCACCCTTAGCATAAGGAGCTAACAAATCAACAACCTTTATACCTGTTTCAAAGATTTCACTTTTTGTACTTTGCTCTTCAAATGGAGGCGGATCTCTATGAATTGACCAGTGTTTATCAAAATTGATTTCTTCACCCTCATCAATCAAATCACCCGTTACATTAAAAATTCTTCCAAGAACTTTTTCGCCTACTGGAACGCTAATTGGATTTCCAGTTGCGACAGCTGTTAAACCTCTAACAAGACCATCCGTCATATCCATAGCGATGGTTCTTACTTTATTATCGCCTAAATGCGCAGCTACTTCAAGAACTAGCTTGCATTCTTTTCCTTCTAATTCATAATTAACAATAATAGCTTCATTAATTTGTGGAAGATAGTCTTTAAATTCAACATCAACCACTGGTCCTAAAACTTGAGAAATAAAACCTTGCATCATCACTCCTAAATTTATTTCATTGACTCAACACCGCTGATGATTTCTATCAACTCGGTGGTAATAGATTCTTGTCTTGCTTTATTATAAGCTAGATTAAGCTGCTTAACTCTAGCTTTTGCATTATTGGTTGCATTATCCATGGCTTGCATTCTAGCACTATGTTCAGCTGCCAAAGAATCAACTAAAGAAAAATACATGTTATATTCAAAATAAGTTTTTAACAAATCGTTTAAAATTTCTTCATCTTCTGGTTCTAAGTCCATTAAAGATTCAGACTTTTGTTCTTCTTTACCAACAATAGCTTCTACTGGCAACAACTCATTAATACGAATTTCTTGAGAAATCATATTTTTATAACCATTGTGAATGATTACAATTTTATCTGTCACGCCATTTACAAAATCATCAACAGCTTTTTGGATAATAGCACAAGCCTTATCATAATCTGGACTTGAACTTGTATCTAAATATTTTTCCAAAATTTCTATATTTTGAAAATTAAAATATTCTATACCTGTTTTACCAATAGCTCTTAATCTTACCTTGATTTTTTTTGTTTTGCAATCTTCAAGCATTTCATTTACGGCTTTAATGGTTTTAATATTAAATCCACCACACAAACCCTTATCGGCTGTGACAAAAATAATATCCATTTTTTCTATATTATCTTTTTTTCTAAAAAATGGAAGTTTGTCATCAAGCCCATCGTATTGATTGATCTTGAACGCAATTTCTGATAAAACTTCATCGATTTTTTGAGCAAAAACCTTTGATTTTTTAGCTGCCTCTTCTGCTTTTCTTAGTTTAGCAGTAGAGACAAGCTTCATCGCATTGGTTGTCTTTTGTGTATTGTGAACACTTTTTATTTTTCTTTTAATTTCTTTTAAATTAGACATTTAAAAACCTTATATATGGTTTGCTTTAAACTCACTCAATGCTTTAGCTAGTTTTTCTTCTAAATCTTTATCTAAAGCTTTTTTAGTTCTAATTTGCTCAAAAATTTCTGGATACTTAGCCTCAATAAATGGATATAAAGCTGCTTCAAATTCTCCAATTTTCGAAACTGCAACATCATCTAAATAACCTTTAGTGCCTGCAAAAATAATCACAACTTGATTTTCTGGTGAAAGTGGAGAATATGGAGGTTGCTTTAAAACTTCAACCATTCTTTGTCCACGCTCAAGTTGTTTTCTACTAGCTTCATCCAAATCACTTGCAAATTGTGCAAAAGCTTGCAATTCTCTATACTGAGCTAAATCAAGTCTTAATGTACCTGAAACTTGTTTTGTTGCTTTAATTTGCGCGGCACCACCAACACGAGATACAGATAAACCAACATTAATCGCAGGACGAATACCTGAGTTAAATAAATCTGTTTCTAAGAAAATTTGACCATCTGTAATTGAAATAACATTGGTTGGAATATAAGCTGAAACATCCCCTGCTTGAGTTTCAATAATAGGAAGTGCAGTCAAGCTTCCCGCGCCAAGCTCATCACTTAACTTACTTGCTCTTTCAAGCAATCTTGAATGTAGATAGAACACATCACCAGGATAAGCCTCACGACCTGGAGGACGACGTAAAATCAAAGACATTTCACGGTATGCAACAGCATGTTTACTTAAATCATCATAAACGATCAATGCATGTCTTGAATTATCTCTAAAATATTCACCCATAGTTACCCCAGCATATGGCGCAAGATACTGTAACGCAGCAGGATCTGATGCACCCGCATTTACCACTATAGTATAATCCATTGCACCATATTCTTCAAGCTTTTTAACTACTTGAGCTACAGTACTTTGTTTTTGACCAATTGCAACATAAATACAAATAACATCTTTACCTTTTTGACTAATAATTGTATCAATTGCTACAGTTGTTTTACCTGTTTGTCTATCACCGATGATTAATTCTCTTTGTCCTCTACCAATTGGAACTAAAGCATCAATAGCTTTAATACCCGTATGTAATGGCTCATGAACGCTTTTTCTAGCCATAATACCTTTTGCTTTTTCTTCTACAAAACGATATTCGCTCGCTTCAATTACGCCTTTAGCATCAATTGGCTCTCCTAAAGCATTTACAACACGTCCTATTAACGCATCTCCAACTGGAACTTTTAAAAGTTTTTTTAATCTTTTTACAGAACTTCCTTCTTTAAGTCCAAGTCCTTTACCTAAGATAACAATACCAACACTTGATTCTTCAAGGTTAAGAACCATTCCTTTTTCGCCATTTTCAAATTCAACCATCTCTCCAGCCATAGCATTTTTAAGGCCATATACCTTAGCAACACCATCGGCAACTGAAATAATTTTACCGGTTTCTTCTATTTCAAGATTAAAGTCAAATTTTTCAATTCTTTCTTTTATAATAGAACTAATTTCATCTGCTTTAAATTTCATCAAATCTCCTTAAATTGCTTTTAATATATATTCATTCATCTTAGCTTTTAAGCTTTGCATTGAAAATGAAATTTCATATCCAAGTCCATCTAAGCTAATTTTCACACTGTCATTATCACTTATTTTACTATCTAATCTAATTTTTGCATTAAATTTAAGACTAAGTTTTTCCTCTAAATTTTTAATTTCTTCTTCGCTTAATTTTTCTTTTGAGTAAACCTGTCCTAAAAATGTATTTTCTTTTGATGCTTTTTGTTCACTTAATTCTTTAGTGATTTCTGGAATTAGCATTTCTCTTTTATTATCCACAATCAAATTTATAAAATTTTTAAAAGCATCACTTGGATTATTCAATAATGAAAGTATTAACTCTAATTTTTTGTCTTGCTTTATTTCGTATGAATTTAAAATATCTATAAATTTATTAGATGCAAAAGCTGAGCTTAACTCTAACAAATTAGAATAAAAATCTTCAAAATCATTTCTTTCTAATATTGCCTTTGCATATGTTTTAGCAATTACTTTTTCCATCAAGACACCTTTTTCATCATGATATTTAAAATTTCTTTTTGTTGTAGCTGTAAATTTTGATCTTCAAAAATTTCTTCTAAAACTGCTTGCACAACTTCTTTTTCCATTTTTCTTATTTCATATTCTTTGTGCTCTTCGTAAGTTTTTTCTAGAGCTTTAATTTCCATTTTTGTTTCATTCTCGATTTTTTCAGTAATAATTTCTGCCTCTTTTTTTGCAAGAGCAATTGCATTAACAGCTTCTTGTTTGGCTAAATCTAATTTTTTCATCATTTCTAATTTATGATTTTTACTTGCAATAAGTTTTTCTTGAATTTCATTCATTCTAGATGCAATCTTTGCAATTCTACCATTATAGAAATTTTTCAAAGGTGTTGCTATGAAATAATACAAAATAGCAGCAAATAAAACAAAATTCACCGCTCTTGGAATAATATCATACTCACCACTTCCATTACCTGCTGCAAAAGCATAAAAAGGAAGTATTGATAATAATGTAATTTTTTTCAACATTTATCTTCCTTAAATTTTACTCAAGCTATTTTTAAAGCTTTGTTTAAATTCTGGCATTTTTAAACGCATTTCTTCTTTTAACTCTTTTTCTTTTTCTTTTAGACTTTTAAGAAAAACAAGCATTTGATCTTCTAATTCTCTTTTTCTTGTTGATAATTCTTTTTCTTGTTTTATTTTAGCTTCTTCTATTGCTTTTGCTTTGATTTGATTGATTTCATCTCTTGTTTGGATATGAATTTTTTCTAATTCACTTTCTACATTTGAAACATCATCAGAATTTTTTTTCATTTTTTCTTCATCATTTTTTATGGTTAAATCTCTAGAATCCATAAATTTAATCAAAGGTTTATAGAGCATAGAATTTAAAATCGCTATCATAAGCAAAAAAATGACACCGGTGGCTATCATGATGGAAAAATGTACATCATTAAACATTAATACTCCTAAATAAATCTAAATAAAACGCGAAATTATAGCAAAACATACCTAAAAACATATTTAATTTAATGTCTTTAGAAATTCCCTAACCTCATCTTCATTTTCAAAATTTATAGTAATTTTTAAATCTTTTGCATTTACTTTTAAGCCTAAAGATTCAATTTTTTCTTTTAAATTTATTATAGATTGATATTGTTTGTTTGAAGTTGTGTTTTTTTCTAATTGGTTTGTATTTTTAAAATTTTTAATTAATTTTTCAGTATCTCTTACATTAAGTTTTTGTCCTATGATAGTATCAACTATCATTTTTTCTTCTTCTTTTTCAAGCCCCACTAAAACTTTTGCATGTCCTTGTGAAATTTTACCTTCTATAATGAAATTTTGCGTTTGCTCATTTAAATTTAAAAGTCTTAAAGTATTAGCAATTTGAGGTCTTGATTTGTGAATAAGATCGGCTAATTTTTCTTGAGTGATATCATGAATTTCTAATAACTCTTTATAAGAATGTGCTAATTCTATAGGGTTTAAATTTTCTCTTTGAATATTTTCTATTAAAGCAAGCTCACGTAATTTTATATCATCTACATTTAAAACTACAGCTTTAATCTGTTCTTTTTCTAAAAGCTTACATGCTCTAAATCTTCTCTCACCTGCTATTAAAATATAATCAAATTCATCTTTTTTAAAAACCACAACAGGCTGAATCAAGCCATATTCTTTAATAGAACCTGCAAGTTCTTCTAGAGCTTGGGTATCAAAATTTTTTCTTGGCTGATAAGGGTTTGGACTAATTAAATCTATATCAATTTCTTCTATTCTGCCTTCATTAGAGCCTAATTCTTTTTCATAAACCTCATCAATATCAGCCAAAATGCTACTTAAACCTCTTCCTAATGCACTTTTTTTTGCCATTTTTTATCCTAATATAGAATGTGCTAAATTTTGATATGCCACTGAACCTGGAGATTTTATATCATAAAGTATAATAGGCTTTCCATAGCTTGGACTTTCAGCAAGTTTTACATTTCTTGGTATGATGATGAAATCATCTTCATTATCACCTGTTCTAAATAGCTTTTGTTTGAAATTTTGCTTTAAATCTTCCACAGTATCTTTTGAAAGATTATTTTGTGAGCTATACATAGTTGGCAAAAAGCCTTTTATTTTTAGTTTTGGATTGATAGTTTTTTTCACAAACTTAATAGTGTTTAAAACCATCGCAACGCCCTCAAGTGCATAAAACTCACATTGTATAGGGATAATAACACTATCACTTGCTGCAAAAGCATTCACTGTAATGCTTCCAAGCGCAGGAGGTGAGTCAATGATAATAAAATCATAATCTTTGGCAATTTCTTTGATTTTTTCTCTTAAAATTGTTCTATATTCTCCGCTTTCTTTTACTACTTCTTGCTCAATTCCAACCAAAGAAATATTTGATGGAGCTAAATATAATTGCGGAAGCTCAGTTTTTAAAATGATTTCAGAAAGTTTTTTCCTACCTATAAAAACATGGTAAATATTATATTCATAATTACTTCTATTAAAACCAAGTCCTGTTGTAGCATTAGCTTGTGGATCAATATCTATTAAAAGAACCTTTTTTTCAGCTACTGCTAAAGAAGCCGCTAGATTAATAGCGGTAGTAGTTTTACCTACCCCACCTTTTTGATTTGCAATAGTTATTATTTCACTCATCTTAAACTATATATCCTTTTATTATCTAACAATATAGAACCATCTTTATACAACAAAGCATCTTTTAAAGATAAAATCTTACCTTCATTATGTATAAAAAAATTTCTTGATTTTTCAAATTCTAGCATATACTTGCTAAAAATATTCTTCCATAAAATTTTCTCATCTACATAAGAAAAATACTCATTTAAAAGTTTTGCTATATCTACTTCTATGTCTAAAATTTCAGCATTAAATGGAGCATATTTAAGATTAATCCCCATTCCTACAACCAAAAAATCATTGATTTTAGAACTCATCAATCCGCCTATTTTTTTATCTTCTATATAAAAATCATTAGGCCATTTAATCCATACTTTTGAATTTTGTCTTTGCAATACTTCTTTCATTAAAAATGCAAAATATATACTAGCAGAAGCTAAAGGAAGATCTTGTGCTAATTCTTGAGTTTTTATACAAAAAGATACATGTAAATTTCCTTGCTTACTTTGCCAAGTATTATCTCTACTACCTATACCAGCACTTTGGATAAAAGCACAAATGGCTGTATTTTCTATAATTTCTCCACTGCGAATTTTATCACTTAAATAAACTTGAGTTGATTCAAGTTCATCAAAATAAACTATCTCCAAGTTTTAACCTTTTTCCATTTAAATAAGTCTTAGCATCTAAAGCTTTTTTTCCACTTTCTTGTAAAGTTTTAATCCTTAAAATACCTTTTGCACACGAAAGCAAAAAGCTTTCCTTTTCTACTTGCAAAATCACACCTGGTTTTTGAGTCTTTTCACTATCAACTAATTCTATGTCTAAAAATTTCATACCATTTTCTAAAAAAATTCCAGGCCAAGGTGTAAAAGCTAGAAATTTTTGATAAATTTCACTTGCATTATCTAAAGCAATCAAGCCATCTTCTTTTTTGATTTTTTTACAATGTGTAACTAAACTTTCATCTTGCTTTTTTGGGATAATTTTTTCAAAATTCAAAAGTGTAGAAATAGTAAGCTTAGCTGCTAAATTTGAAAGCATAATAAAAACTTCAGCTGAATTTTTACCTGCGATATCACATTCTATACTTTCTAAGATTGCACCACTATCAAGCCCTTCTTCCATAAGCATAGTGCAAACCCCGCTTATTTTATCTCCATTTAAAATAGCGCTTTGTATAGGTGAAGCACCACGATATTTAGGAAGCAAGGAAGCATGTAAATTGATACAAGGAGCAATATCTAAAATTTCTTTTGGTAAAATCTTCCCATAAGCAGCAACAACTATAAAATCAGGTTTTAGGCTTTTTATTTCATTGATTATGTTTTCATCTTTTAAACTTTTTGGAGTGAAAATTTCTATATTTAAATTATTTTCTAAAACAAATTTTTTAGTATCACTTGGAGTTAAAATTTGTTTTCTTCCCACAGGTTTATCAGGTTGAGTAAATAAAGCCTGGATATTAAATCCTTTATCGACAAGCTCTTTTAAAATACATGTTGCATAAGAGGGAGTTCCCATAAAAATGATATTTTTCATAGTACCGCTATCCTTTTTTGATAAGTTTTTATAGCTTTTTGATATGAAAGCTCAAGATAATCTTTAAAAATTTCAAAATTTTTTCTTGAAGGATTGTTAATACAAATATATCCCATATAAGCATAAATTGGATGAGGCATGATAAGATCAAGTATAGAAAAATCATAATTTAAACTAACAATCTCACCCTTTAAAGCTTTTTTAGGTTTTTGACCAAAAAGATTTTGGTAATCTTGATCACAAAGAGAGCAACTTAGACGAAACACACCTTCTCTATTTAAATTCGAAGCTTTATCATTTATGCCATCATTTTCTTTAATAGTACAAAAATAAACTCCGTTTTTTAAAACCTTATCGGGATTATAAAAAAAGCTATGTTCTTTATAGGTAAATTTATATACCAAACCTTTAAAATTGGACTTGATATATTCTTGGATAAAATCTATAGTTAATTTTTCACTCATCAAAGATTATTTTGACTTCTAATTTTTTTAACTTCTTCTAAAAGCATAAATTTAAGCTCTTTTAAACCTGTTTTTTCAAGGCTTGATACTTTAATAAAAAAGCTTTGTGGATTATTTTGACTTTGTAAATAAGCTTTTAACTCATTATAATCATCTTCCATTTTTTGTGCAAATTCCTCACCTAAATTTACACTATCACTTTTTGAAAGCATTAAGCCAAAATTTCTTGCATAAAGTTTGCTTGAAAATTTTTCTAATTCTTTTCTTAAAATGCAAAATTGTTCTTTTAAACTCATATCTCTTAATGGATCAAGCACAAAAAGTAAAAAAGAAGTTCTTTCTATGTGTCTTAAAAACTCAAGTCCCAAACCCCTACCATCGCTTGCACCTTCTATAATACCTGGAATATCTGCCATTACAAAAGAATTATAATCATCTACTTCAACCATACCAAGTTTTGGAGTTAAAGTAGTAAATTCATAATTAGCTATTTCAGGTCTTGCATTAGATACTACGCTTATAAGAGTAGATTTTCCTACATTTGGAAAGCCTACAAGTCCAACATCTGCTATGAGTTTTAACTCTAGACGCACGCTTAAGGTTTTTCCTGCCACGCCTGGTTGGGCATAATCTGGGCGTTGATTAGTAGAGTTTTTAAAGTGAGTATTACCAAGACCACCTTTACCACCTTTTAAAAAGAGTTCTTTTTGGCCTTCTACTAGCATATCAAGCAAAACTTCCCCACTTTGTGCATCAATTACCTGAGTGCCTTGAGGAACGATTAATTCTAAGCTCTCCCCTCTTTTACCATTTTTGTTACGGCCCAAACCCGGCTGGCCATTTTGCGCTTTAAGTTCTTTTTTGCCTTTAAAGTGCGCTAGGGTATGGGTATTGTTATCACATATAAAATATACATCACCACCATTTCCGCCATCACCACCATCAGGTCCACCAAGTGGAACATGTTTTTCACGGCGAAAACTCACAGCACCTTTACCACCATTGCCTGAACTTAAAACTAATTTCACATTATCTATAAACATACAATCACCAAAGTATAAATTTTTAAAATGATATTATATTTTTTTTAATATATTAAGATTAAAAAGAAGAAAAAGGCTACAAAGTAGCCTTTAAATTATGCAGGATAAACAGAAACTTTTTTTCTATTTTTATCTTTTCTTTCAAATTTTACAAAACCATCAATTAAAGCAAAAATTGTATGGTCTTTTCCCATGCCTACATTATTACCTGCATGAGTTGCTGTTCCTCTTTGGCGAATGATGATGTTGCCAGCGCGAACAAACTCTCCACCAAATTTTTTAACACCTAGACGACGACCTATAGAATCACGATTATTCTGAGTTGAACCTTGACCTTTCTTGTGTGCCATTCTTTACTCCTTAAGCTTTAATATCTACTACTCTAACGCGAGTAAATTGTCTTCTAAAACCGCGTTTTAATTTTGAGTCTTTTCTACGTCTTTTTTTATAAATCACAACTTTTTTGTCTTTTCCATGAGCAATCACTTCTAAAACAACTTTTGCACCCGCAACAAACGGCGCACCTACCTTTAATTCTTTATCACATACAGCAAGAACTTCACTTACTTCTACGCTTGATTTTGCTTCAGCTTCAAAACGATCTAGTTTAAGCTCATCACCTTGGCTTACTCTGTATTGTTTTCCACTGTGTTTTATAATAGCATACATACAGCTATCCTTTCTTAAAATATTTTGGTAGCACCATAAAGCATTATGCATAAAACATAAATTTAAAAAGCTTTAGTGGTTAAAACTTGAGATTATACTCAAAATAATTTTAAATTTAGGTTAATTACCAACCTAAATTTACTGTACCATTTGGATTTACACTATGTTGTTTTTCCACGCCCATATTAGCTTCATCTAAAGGCCTACAAACATCATCTTTTTTAACACTTCCTTCAAGAATTTTAGCATATGATAGTTTTGGTGTTGAGCGGATAATTTGAACCTTTCCACTTTTTGTTTCTATTCTTGCTGTATTTTCTTTAGTATAAGCATCCTTTATCACTTCACCTAAAGAATAACACTCATAGATTTCATCATTACTCAAAGTTTGCGAGAAGACTACTTCATTATTACTAACTTGTGCAACTTTTAAAGGATAAATAGCATTTAAAATATCATCTGAAATTTTCTTTGCAATTTTTTCACTTAGCTTTTCACTAGCTACTAAAGAATCACCTTTAACAAAGGCTGACATGGTTAAAGTATTTGAAAATTTAATTTGTCTGGTGGCAAATAAAAGCACGCGATAATCCACCACAATATCTATTTTATTTTTATTTCCTTTGGTTTTAAGATCTACTCCACCTACATGAAATAACAAAATATAATCAGTAGCTAAAACATTCTTAAGTTTGTAAATTTCATCTTTATGCGTATTAGATGAATTTATCAAAGCTTTCTCCATTTCATAATAACCTTTAGAATCTCTATCTAAAACATTAAATTTCCTACTTTGAAGTAAACCTGTGATAATTTTTTGCTGTAAAATATTTCCAAGCTCTTGGTATTTAGAAGAGGTATTAAATACCGTAATACTTCTTCTACTATCTGGCTTATAACCTGGTATTTGATATTTTTTATGAGTAGTAGTTTTAAAAATGGTTACATTTGCTATGTATTTATCGTTTTCTTGAACCACACTATCAATTTCATATGCATCAACTCTGCCTTTTGTAGCTTTTATGATTTGCTCTTTATAGCTATCTTCTATATTAGTCTTTTTATTATTTGAATTTACCGCGACAAAAGACTGCTTGGTCGAGTCAATATTAACACCATTTAATTTACCAATAGCTTCTATTATGGCATTATTTATTGCCTCTTCTCTGCTAGCTCCTATACCCTCGCCCATACTTGAATTGGTAGTGCTTGTGGTGATTATTTTGGCATATAAACTCAAATGAAAACATAAAATCAAAATACAAATTTGTAATATCTTCATAAATTTTTCCTAAAAATCATCTATATCATTTACAACATTAGAACTTCTTTGTATATTAGAAGACTTTTTAGGTTCAGTTTTTGGGACACTAGTGTTTGAATTTGATTTTAAAGCTTCGTTAATATTTGCCACATTATCATAAGAATAAAATCTTACAACACCTACATGTTCTATACCATTTTCGCTTGTATAATTCCATCTTTTAAGTGTTCCTATGCCTTTGATTTTTCCGCTAGCACTTGCTTTTATTTTTGTATTGATTTTTTCTACAATATTTGTGAAATCTTGAATTTGTTCTTGAGTAGTGTTGTCATTGATATTTAAGCTTTGCTTGATGATTTCTTCATAACTTTCACCTGTAGTTTTTTCATCTTTTAAACTTAAATTTGTATTGATAAATTCAATTATAGCTGCATCAGCCATAGTTGAAGCTGTATCTTTAGCCCTATCTTCTAATATATTTGTCTTCTTGGCATTATTTGCATCAGCAATATAACCCCAATTTCCATAGCTTAAAATAACCGGTGAACCTTTTTCATCATAAACTAAGCGAATACCATATTCATTAAGAAAGCCTTTATTGTCTTTTGGTAAATACTCGTTGATATTTTTTCCTTTACCTTTGATGTTACTTTGACGCGCTAAAGACATATCTTTAGCAAGTTGACGAGTTTTTTTAGAAACGACTGCAATTACACCAATATCATATTGCCCTCTTCTTTGCGTAACTATAGTTTGCACAGGAATTAAACCGCTCATTGAACCAACTGCACTAGTAATTGTTTTATTAAGAAACTCTTCTTTTAATAAAATCTTTTTTCTTTCCTCTGTTAAACCTTCTACATTAATACCCAAATCTCTCAAAGCTTTATCTAATTTTGCACCACTTAATTGAACCAGTTTATCAAAAATTTGCCCTACAACACTTCCTTTTGGTAGTTCTTCAAATTCTTTTGCATTAGTAGAATTATCAGCTTCGTAATTTTGAATTTTACTCACTGCCATTCTTCCAAAGGCATCTTCAATAAAATCAGACTGTAAATTAAGCATAGCTTTTTGGTAAGCATTTTGCAAAGCTTGAGCAAATTGAGGATCGCTATCGCTTAGCGCAACTACACTTCTACCCGTATAAAAGGTTTTTCCATCTTTTGTAATACCATATTCTATACCAAAATTATCTGCAAATTCTTCAAAAAAATCATCTAAAGATTTTGGAGTAATATCTTTAGAGCTAGCATCTGACATTTCATTTTGAATTTTAATATCTTCTTGAGTAATTTCAACTTGTGGAGTTGCTTGAGCATAAAGAAAACTCGCTACCAATAATGATCCAATAACAAATCTTTTTTTCATCATATCTTTCCTTGTTGTTTTATATTACCAGCTTACAGTTTTACTAGATCCTAGTTTATTGATTCTATTAGTTTTTTGCCATACTACCAAGCCACTGCCCTTTTCAGCTAATTTCATAACAAAAAAGTATTCAACTTGGGTTTTACCATTACTTAATTTTATATTTTGCTGACCAATTCTTCCCTGTAAAGTCAAAGAAGCGCTAATTTGCGTATGATTTTTAGATACCGTAGCTTTATCATATCTATCATCATCTTTATCGCTCATTACATCATCCATATTATTTTGAGTAGCACTATCATTGCCCTGAGTAGCTGAAGCTGCAAATTTACCTGAATTTATAAGTTCTTCTACCATCAAATCAGTCAAATTTCTAGTATCTATTCTTAAAGCTGTATCATTTACCACATCATAAACTGCCACAATAGCCTTACCTGAATTTCCTATTTTATTCACAACATAACTTGAATTAAACAAACTATTTAACATCTCTTTAGCTGTATTGTCAAAATCTTCACCAGTTAAAGCCATGCTTAAAGAATCGCCTTGTTTTACTTTTGCCGCAGTTCCATCTACATAAGTAGGTTGTTGCATACACGCACTAAATAAAACACCTATAGCCACTACACTTGTTAAAATTTTAATTTTTTGCATTTTTTATCCTTTTTTATTTAATATATATTTTATATTTTTTTGCTTCCTTATTACTAGCTATATTTTGTATAATATACTCTTGTTTAGCTAATAATCTTATATTTTTATAGTTTTTATCAATAGTATTTTTTATAACAAACCCATCCTTATCAAACCATTCTATTTTATAAGAAAGCTTTTTATCAACAGAACTATAAAAAATAATCTGCACTTCTAATAATCCTGCATTATTTATTCTTTCTTTTATACTTTTTACATTTGTATGTTTAAAATTTGCATCAAGAGCATCTTGTGAAACCAATAACATACAATTTAATAATAATAAAAAAATTAACTTTTTCATTTTTCTATGATATTTATACTTGGAGCAATACTAGGTGCAAAAGAACGCACTACAACCAATACATTTTTCTTTGGATTAATCTGTCTTTCAAATAACACATCATCACTTGGAGTTTTAATAATAATTTTACCTGTATTTTTAATCATAACAACTCCTATACTTTGTGGCAATCCTCTCCAAGATCTAACATCAGCTTGAGTAGTTGCTGCATTCATGATACCACTAGCAAGGCTTAAAAAACCTCCTGTTGAGTCATTATTAGCTACTGCTGCATTGATAGTAGTTTTTAAGATAGCTGAAACTATTGCTTTTGTAACTATTGATGGTTGCTCGAACTTAAACTCGCTTGCTACAACATTATCCAAATCAACTAATTTTGTAGTATTAGTATCATTTACACTTAAATACTCAAAAGACTGGCTTCTTTTTTTTAGCTTAGGTAGAGCAATAGAAGTTGTCGTAAGAGTGTCATTTAAAATCAAAGGCAGAGTTAATTTAAACTCATCCTTTATCACACCAAAACCATTCTCATAAACAATAAAAACATATTTATTTTTTGATTTAGCATTGCTAATTGCTTTCCACTCTTTATTAATTTCTTTATTTTTTGGATTTAAAATCTTTATTTCTTTAAATAAATCTTTAGCTAAAGTATAATCTTTGCTCATATAATAAAAAATCGAAGCTAAGTAAGTTGCATAAGGATTGGTAAAATTTTTACTTGTTGAAAATTCTTCAAACAAAACTTCATATTGAGCATTTATTTGTTTTGTTGATTCACTAAAATTTTTATTAAAATTTGGATCTTCTTTTTTGGCCTTTTCTAATTCTGCTTTATTTTTAGCAATTTGAGTTTTAAAATAATCTTTTGCTCTATCTTGACGCAATAAAGCTCTTTTAAACTCCACTCTTGCATTATTATAATCACCCTCACTCATAAAATTTAAACCCTTATATACATTAACCATTATTCTTTCATATAAAGAGCCATCATAGTCTAATATAGAATCATTTATTAATGTAGTTACAGCTGTTTTAGCAATTTTTTGAGCGCCACTTCTTAAATCCACATCAACTTGATAAGATTCCTCAACCTTATCAAAAAATTCATTACTAAGATTAAAATCTCCACAATTTTTTGCGATTAAACCTGCATTTAATCCTACATATACTGGATCATCTTTTTTATCTACCTTAGTCATTTCTTGGGCAAAAAATTCATCAGAACATATCTTTTGGGTTAATTTTTGCTCTAATTCATTGTTTACTTTTGCATGATTAGCACACGCACTAAATAAAATAGCTGTTAATGCAATCACACTAAATAAAATTTTATTTTTCATAGCCAATTCCTAATTAAAAATTAAGAATGCATTATATATAAAAAATAAACAAAAAACAACATTCCCCAAAGAAATATCTTTAGGGAAAATTTTAATTAAAGCTCTGGTTTTGGAGTTTTTTCAGTAGCTTTTGGAAGTTGAGGATAAGTAATGCTTGGTTTTTTACCTGTTAGAGCATGTAAGAAAGTTTCTATAGAAGCTGCTTCTTTGTCAGAAATTTCTATGCCAAGTTGCACACTACCCATTTCTTTAATCGCATCTTGTAAAGACCAAATAGCGCCATTATGGAAGTATGGAGCTGTTTCGGCAATATTTCTTAAAGTTGGAGTTTTAACTAAACCATTTGCATCACCTTTAAAATCACCTACATTTGCAAATTTATATTTAGCTGCCACTTGGAAAGCTTGCATGCTACCACCTAAATTTACTCCTGTATGACAAGCTGTACAGCCTTTATCGATGAAAGTTTTTAAACCTTCTTTTTCTTTTTTGCTTAAAGCTTTTGTATCACCTTCTAAGAATTTATCAAATTTAGATGGAGTTAGAAGTGTTCTTTCAAATGTAGCAATAGCATCTGCTATATTATCAAAAGTTACCCCATCATTACCATATATTTTTTTAAATTCTTTAACATATTCTGGCATAGAAGAAATTTTTTCTACTGCTAATTTAGCAGGAGTTGCCATTTCAGGCTCTGCCTCAATTGGTCCTTTTGCTTGATCTGCTAAAGTACCTGCTCTACCATCCCAAAATTGAGTTGAATTTAAAACAGAGTTATAAACTGTTGGCGAATTTAAATGATGAGGATTAGCAGTCCATTTGTGTCCTACAGCTGCTGCTATACCATCAGCACCACCCATACCTAAGTTGTGACAGGTATTACAAGAAATCAAACCACTTTTAGAAAGTCTTGGTTCAAAATACAGCTTTTTACCAAGATTAGCTTTTTCTTTAGAAAACTTGCTAGCTTTAACGCCCATTTCTTTTAATAGTTTTTCAACGCCTGCTTGATCCTTTGGCAAAGGTGCTAAACCTGCTGCTTTTGCTTCATCAAGCAAAGCTTTATCGTTAGCAAAAGCAGTTGATGCAACTAATAATGATGATGCAACTAATAATGAAATTTTTTTCATTATTCACTCCTAAATAAGATAAAATAAAGCCTATTTAAAATAAACTTATTGAAAATATATCTATAATTTTCTTTAAATAAAATAAAAAATTTCTATTTAAAAATAAAAATTATTATAGGATAAAATATCTCTTAAATATTTATTTCAGAGTTTTTTGCTATCATTATTATAAATCTTTATAGAATTAGGATAGAAAGTAAATGGAAAATTTAATAATTTATCTTTTAGCTTATCTTATAGGTGCTATACCTTTTGGTCTTTTACTAGCTCAAATTTTTGCCAAAACAAATATCAAAAATGCGGGCAGTAAAAGCATAGGTGCTACCAATGTTTTAAGAGTAGTAAAAGAAAGCGATCCTAAGCTTGCCAAAACACTTGCTGTTGCAACAATTGTCTTAGATGCACTTAAAGGAATTGTACCTATATTAGTAGCAAAAATTTTAGGCTATGATGAAAATATCTTATGGACTATGGCGGTTTTAGCAGTATTTGGCCATTGTTTTTCTCCTTATTTAAAATTTGAAGGTGGCAAAGGAGTAGCTACTGGAGCTGGGGTTTTAGCAGTATTTTTACCTTTTGAGATTATATGTGCACTTTTGGCTTGGTTTATTATAGGTAAGGTATTTAAAATTTCAAGCTTAGCCTCACTTGGAGCTTTAATTGTTTTAATTGCAACTTCTTTTATATTTCATTATGATATGCCTGTGATTAATACCCATGCGCCGATATTTATCATCGCTTTTATAGTAGTTTATAAACACATACCAAATATTTTAAGGCTTATTGGAAAACAAGAATGCAAAGTCATATAAAAGTTAGCTTAGAATTTAAATGTATTATAGGGCTTTTGGATTTTGAAAGAATTCAAGAGCAAAAAGTCCTAATAGAATTAGAAGCTAAAAGTAAGAAATTTTTAGATTATGCAAAATTATGCACTAGAATAGAAAAAATCTATAAAAAGAAAAAATTTAAGACTATAGAAAAATCTTTAAAATATATATGCAAAGATATTAAAAAACATCATAAAAAACTTCAATTTATAAATATTACTTGTTATAAGCCCGATATCATCAAAAATGCGTGCGTTGGAGCTAGTTTAAGCAAAAAATATTAAAAATTTTTTAAAGAATTTTGAACATTTGCTTAATTTGTGTTATACTTTTGCACTAAAACTATCTTCAAAGGAATAAAATGCGTATTTTAGTTGTAGAAGATGAAGCATCGCTTAATAAAACTTTATCAAACACTTTAAATGAGTTTGGCTATCAAAGCGACACTTCAGAAAATTTTAAAGACGCTGAGTATTTTATAGGTATTAGACATTATGATTTAGTATTATCAAATTGGACTATAGGTAATAATGATGCAAGCGATTTGATCAATGCTATCAAACAAAAATCTCCAAGAACTGCTATAGTAACAATGTGTACAAAAGCAGACAAAGAAAATGAAATCAAAGCTTTAAAAGCTGGAGCAGATGATTATATAAAAAAACCTTTGGATTTTGAAATTTTAATGGCAAGAATCGAAGCTAGACTTAGATTTGGCGGGACAAATGTGATTAAGATTGATGATTTAGTGATTGATCCTGATGAAGAAAAAATCACTTATCAAGGAAAAGACATAGAGTTAAAAGGAAAGCCTTTTGAAGTTTTAACTCACCTTGCTAGGCACTCTGATCAAATCGTATCAAAAGAACAACTTTTAGATGCTATTTGGGAAGAACCTGAACTTGTAACTCCAAATGTTATAGAAGTTGCAATCAATCAAATAAGACAAAAAATGGATAAACCTCTTAATATTTCCACTATAGAAACTGTGCGCCGCAGAGGATATCGCTTTTGTTTTCCTAAAAAAACTAACTAAAAAATTTTTAGAATGATTTGATCATTCTAAAAATTAAATATTTTTATCTCTTTTTAAATTAGCTATAAGTTTTTATATAGTATAAGTTTGCTTTATTATCAATAAAAGGAAAAGTATGTCACTTTTAATCACTAGAGAATGTATATCCTGTGATGCATGCAGAGAAGAATGTCCAGATGAAGCAATTTATGATAATGATCCAATCTATGTCATAGATCCTGATTTATGTACTGAATGTGTGAATGAATTTTCAGAACCAGCCTGTATAGTGGCCTGTCCAGTAGATTGTATCATACCTGATCCTGATAATGTAGAAAGTATTGATGAGCTTCGCTTAAAACATAAAAATAAAGATATTTAATGGCTAAAAAAACAGCAGTAATTGATCTTGGCTCTAACTCCGTTCGTATGGTTGTTTTTGAAAGAACCTCAAGATATGGTTTTTTTATTTGCAGTGAACACAAAAAGAAAGTAAGACTTGGAGAAAATGCTTATAATAACAACAAAATTCTCCAAGAAGAAGCCATGCTTAAGGCCGAGAAGGCACTAGCTTATTTTAAAGAAAAAGCTGTAAAAGAAAAATGTAGGAAAATTATTGCTGTTGGAACTTCTGCGCTAAGAGATGCGCCTAATGCAAAAGAATTTATTACTAGAATATCAAAAAATGTAGGTTTAAACATAAAATGCATTAATGGTAAAACAGAATCATTTTTAGGTGGTCTTGCTGCGTTAAATTTACTATCAAATATTCAAAATGCCACCACCATAGACATAGGTGGAGGATCAACCGAGCTTTGCTTGATTAAAGAGGGTAAAATTATAGATTGTATTTCGCTTGATCTAGGAACTGTAAGATTAAAAGAGATTTTTTATGATACTAAAAGATTAAATGCTCTAGATCAATTCATACAAGAAGCTCTAATGCAAGTTCCAAAACATTTTCAAAGTGAAAATATTATTGCCATAGGTGGAAGCTTAAGAGCATTGTCAAATTCTATAATGAAAAAAAATTCCTATCCTTTAAAAATAATCCATAATTTCAGCTACAGCTTTGAAAAAGAAAAAAATTATATAGAAAAAATTCAAAATGCAAAAAATTTAACAGATTTTGATATCAAAAAAGATCGCTTTGATACTATAAAAGAAGGTTGTGTTATATTTTTAGCGTTAGCTAAAAAACTCAAAGCTAAAAATATCATCACTTCTGCAGTAGGTGTTAGAGAAGGCGTGTTTTTATCTAATCTTTTTCAAAAATACGCCAAAATAAAAAACGACACTAATGACTTTTCGCAATTTAATGCCAAATTTCCGCCAAATTTCAACCCAAGTTTAAAATCCTTACAAGATCGCTTTGGTGTTGATTATAAAGATAAAAGTGCTTATTTTGCAAGTAAATTATTTGATGTACTTTTACCTATTCACAAAATAAGTTTAGATTTTAAAAAAGATCTTTTAAGCGCTGCTAAATTAGCCCATATAGGTGAAAAAATTAATTTTTATTTTGCTAATGAACATAGCGCCTATATGGCAATGAGTGGCTTAAACTTTGGCTTTTCACACAAAGAAATTTTGCTTATTGCAACTCTTTTAAAAGCCAATGGTAAAAAAATAAACCCCCTTGCCATAGAACATGTTAAAGAATTATTACCAAATAACCATATATTAGCTTGGCTTAATTTTATTCTAGCACTAGCAAAAAAACTTGCTAAAGATAGTGATGAAAATCTTGATTTTACATTAAAAAATCATACCTTATATATTTATTCAACAAAAAAACAAATTTATTTTTCAAGAGAAGAAATCAAAAAAATTTCAAAGCCAAAACTTATTGTTTTAGCTTTTAATCAATCTAATTAAGCATTTTGTTTTAAAAGTAAATTTTGCAATCTTTGTTTATTTTCTTCAAAATAAGAATCAAAGTCTTTTTCTTTTGGTTTTTGGGATGTTTTGTTTTGTTCCTCATTTTTCATCATAGCTTCACTTGTTTCTAATACCACATTAGAATTTCCTATGATCATAGTATAGCGTTTTAAGCCATACTCAAAGACTACAAGTTGGTTATGTCTATCAAGTGGTCTTTGAAAAATCAAAGTAAAATTTCTATCTAAAGGATGTTTTTGTCTTAAATACATTTTTAAAAACCAAAGTCCAACAAGCAAAAGTATCAAAACACTTACAACTAAAATATAATTTGTAAAATCATACTCTTGCATTTTTATCTCCTCATTTTTTTCTTCTAAGCTATTTTTAGTTACTAAATTCACACCTTCTTTTTGAGCGCGCAGTCTTAATCCGTATTCACCAATCGTATCTGCATTAATTTGTATCTTATCGCCAACACTTAAGGCTATAAAAGTTTTTTTACCTTCTGAAAAAATTTTTATTTTTTTAATAATGCTAGAATTTAACGTCTTATCTTCTTCTTTAACACTTTGAGCATTTAGTGTAAAGATAATAATATCGCCTTTTCTCTTTTGACTAATGCCTTCTTTATAAGGAATATCAAATGAAAAAGTAATATCCACCCTATCTTCTCTAGGATAGATATTATAATCAAGAATTTTTGCCCCAAAAAGAGGCAAAGCAAGTAGTAAAATCCAAATAAATTTCATTGCAATTCTTTTTTAAAATACTGCAATACTGATTTAGAATCTAAAATCTCATTAATTCTTATGGCAAGGTTTTTTTCATACACCATTACCTCACCTTTTCCAAAAATTCTTTTATTCAAGTAAAGCTCCACACTTTCGCCTGCTGGCTTTTCAAGATCTATCACAGAACCAACTTCTAGCTTTAAGAGTTCTCTCACACTCATATTAGTCGTGCCAAGCTCACTAACAAAATCAACACTAATGTCTAAAATATCTTCATAAGATTGCAATAATCCTAAATGATCTTCTATCATATTTTTTTATAACCTATTCTAAAGGAAGCATTTTTTACTTCATAAGTAAATTTTTCTTTGAGTTTAATTTTTGAAAATCCATCAATACGCCCTAAATACTCAGGAACACCTAAACGATACTCATCTTTTCCATTAGTATCATTAAGTAGCTTTTTAGCATAGCCTATGATTTGATTGGCCACTTCTTTAACTAAATCTGCCAATCCATCTTCTTTTAATTCTTCATGCAATAAAAATTGTGCAATTTCATTTAAAGCTTGTTTTTGAAAAAACAAATAAAAACTATATTCCTCATCTTTAAAATACAAAGGTATAGAAGCCCCGTAAAGCTCGCCTCTAATCACGCTTTTTTGTGAAATTTTTAATTTTAAAATATGCTCAAAAAAATGATAAATCGAATACTCAAGTGTTTTAGTCATAGCTTTTCCTTAATAAACTTATAATAAATTTATTTTACTAAATAAACCTTTAATCATAATTAATAATTAAAATATAAAATACTATAATTTTGATTTGCTAAAAGGCTTTTAATGTTTATAGAAAATTTTAATTTAGATGAAAAAGTTTTTATCATTGCCGAGCTTTCAGCCAACCATGCAAACAGCCTTGAAGTGGCCTTAAAAACCATACAAGCAGCTAAAAAAGCAGGGGCTGATGCTATAAAAATTCAAACCTATACCCCAGATAGCTTAACGCTAAATTCTGACAAAAAAGATTTTATTATCGAAGGTGGTTTGTGGCATGGACGTAAACTATACGAATTATACGAAGAAGCTAAAACGCCTTATGAATGGCATGAAAAACTTTTTGAATGCGCCAAAAATGAAGGGCTAATCTGCTTTTCTAGTCCTTTCTCTAAAGAGGATGTGAATTTTTTAAAACAATTTAATCCCCCAGCTTATAAAATCGCTTCTTTTGAAGTAAATGATTATGATTTTGTGCGTTATGTGGCAAAAGAAAACAAACCTACTTTGGTTTCTACGGGTATAGCTTATGAAGAAGAGCTTGAAATGGTTGTTAAAATTTTCCAAGAAGAAAACAACCCAAATCTAATTTTGCTTAAATGCACTTCGGCTTATCCTTCACAAATTTGTGATTTAAATTTAAACGCCATCAAAACTTTACAAGAAAAATTTAAAACCATAGTAGGCTTAAGCGATCATAGCGAGGGTTTTTTGGCACCTACTTTAGCAGTAGCTCTTGGAGCAAGAGTCATAGAAAAACATTTTATATTAGATAAAAGCTTAAATAGTGCTGATGCTAAATTTAGTCTTGATTTTGACGAATTTAAGCAAATGTGCTCCATGGTACGCTTGAGCGAGCAAGCACTAGGCAAATCTAGCTTAACAATAGATGATAAAACCTTAAAAAATCGTCATTTTGCAAGAAGCTTATATGCGAGTAAAGATATAAAAAAAGGTGAGGTTTTTACACAAGATAATGTAAAAAGCATAAGACCAAACCTAGGCTTACATCCTAAATTTTTACCTATCATACTTGGTAAAAAAGCAAGTTGCGATATAGAATTTGGACAAGCGTTAAAAAAAGAAGATTTTTTGGAATAATTCATGCTTTTTCTTAAAAAAATATAAATAAAGGATTATAATGCTACTTGAGCTTAATTTTTCTAAAAATTTACAAGCCTTAAAAGAAACCAATACGAATTTAGCAGACAAAATTTTACAAGTAAAATCAAATGAAAGATTTGAGCTTTTTGAAAAAAGCTACGATATTTATGATCATAATACAAAACAATTTTGCGTACAAAATACCTTAGATAATTTATCTTTTTATGAGCAAAATTATAAAAGACATCCATTTTTAGTTTTTTTTGGAATAGGCAATGGTATATTAATTTTTGAACTATTAAAAAATCCATTCAAAGATTATATTTGTGTTATAGAGCCTGAAATAGAACTTTTATATATTGCTTTACATTTAAGCGATTTTAGTCAAGATTTACAAAATAAAAGACTTCATATTTATTTATATGAGGATATTAATTTTTTAACTTTTTATCGTTTTTTTGAACAAGAAAAAATTCACTTTTTTGTAAAAACTTATGATTTATTCTTAATATCAAATTTCTATGAAAACTATGAAGATGCTATAACCACAACCAACTCTTTATGCATAGAGAGTATAAAATCTTTGGTTATTAGACAAGGTAATTCATCAG
>NZ_JAKMQA010000040.1:0-613 GCF_025771295.1 Campylobacter sp. RKI_CA19_01121 | reverse complement strand
GATAAAACCAAAGATGCTAAAGAAAATAAAGGTTATATAGGTGTTATTACTAATACAGGTACTATAGGTAAAGAAGCTTCTCCTTTAGCTACTCAAGATATCACTTATGGTATTAACAATAGTGGTACTATAGAAAAACTTATTAATTCTTCAGGGGATTTAACTGATCCTAATGCAGGTAAAAATATACACATCTTTGGTGGTATTAATAATAGTGGCTATATCAATATTGAAAACACTGGTAATATCCATGGAGGTATTACTAATAGTGGTACTTTAGTTGTTAATAATGGCCATATCCATCCTGCAACTGCAAATAATGAAGCTACATGGCATAGTGGTTTTATAGGCAAAAATAACAATGGCTACCAATTAGAAAACAATACAGGCGGTAAAATCAGCATAGATGGTTGGTACTTTGATGAACTTGAATATACAGGTAATACTCAAGCAGATAAAGATAAAAGATTAGAAAATTCTATCATTATAGGTGGAGATAATCTTGGTGGTATTAGTGCAGATAAAATCTATGTTAATACAGAAAAACTAAAACTCCAAACAGTTTATGAAGGTAATACTTTCTTTGCAGATAAAGATGGTAATATAGCAGGTG